>NZ_JABWRO010000192.1:0-5342 GCF_014268985.1 Pseudomonas sp. RW10S2
CCGGTGTTCGCGGGCAAGCCCGCTCCTACAAAAGCGGTGGCACTCATGGATGTGAGTTGTGGGAGCGGGCTTGTCCCGCGATCACCGGCACAGCCGGTGCCATCCACCGCCGCATCTTCATCCTCCTCCCGGTTGCCCAGACCACCCCCTACCCGCTAAGGTCGCCGCCTTGATCCACGAGAGGCAACCATGGGCTACCTGATTATCGTCGCGCTGATCCAGGCGTTTTCCTTCAGCCTGATCGGCGAATACCTGGCCGGCCATGTCGACAGCTATTTCGCCGTGCTGGCGCGGGTGCTGTTGGCAGGGCTGGTGTTCCTGCCGCTGACCCGCTGGCGCCAGGTCGAGCCGCGCTTCATGCGCTCGATGCTGCTGATCGGCGCGCTGCAGTACGGCATCACCTATGTCTGCCTGTACCTGAGCTTTCGCGTGCTCACCGTGCCTGAAGTGCTGCTGTTCACCATCCTCACCCCGCTGCACGTCACCCTCATCGAAGATGCACTGAACCGCCGCTTCAACCCTTGGGCGCTGCTCGCGGCGCTGGTCGCGGTGGCCGGCGCAGCGGTGATCCGCTTCGACAGCATCAGCGGCGAGTTCTTCATGGGCTTCCTGCTCCTGCAGCTGGCCAACTTCACCTACGCCGCCGGGCAGGTCCTGTACCGCCACCTGATCGCCCGCCACCCCAGCGACCTGCCGCACTACAAGCGCTTTGGCTACTTCTACCTGGGCGCGCTGATCGTCGTGCTGCCGGCCTTCCTGCTGTTCGGCAACGCCCAGCACCTGCCGAGCACCGACGTGCAATGGCTGGTGCTGCTGTTCCTCGGCCTGTGCCCGACCGCACTGGGGTTGTATTGGTGGAACAAGGGCGCCTGCCTGGTTTCCGGCGGCACCCTGGCGGTGATGAACAACCTGCATGTGCCGGTGGGCCTGCTGCTCAACCTGCTGATCTGGAACCAGCACGAACCGCTGGGGCGGTTGTTCATCGGCGGTGCGGTGATCCTCGCCTCGGTGTGGCTGAGCCGGCTGGGCGACCGTCGCAGCCCCGCGCTGGTCGGCAAGGCCTGAGGCGTCCATGCATACCATCCTGGTCATCGTCGCGCCGATCTTTGCGCTGATCCTGGTCGGCTACCTGTGCCGCAAGACTGGCAAGCTTGGCGAACAGGCCGCCGCCGAAATCAACCGCATGGTGGTCTGGCTGTGCCTGCCGGCGCTGCTGTTCAAGGTGACCGCGACCGCGACCTGGAGCGAAATCTGGCACCCCGGCTTCATTGTCGCCTTCGGTGCTGGCGCGCTGGCAATGTTCTTCATCACCCTCGCTTGGCGCCTGTTCAGCGGCCACAGCCTGGTGGCTTCGAGCATCGATGGCCTGAGTGCGGGCTATGCCAACACCGGCTACATCGGCATCCCGCTGTGCCTGTTGCTGTTCGGCCAGCCGGGGCTGCAACCAGCGCTGATCTCATCGCTGATCGTGGTCTGCCTGGTGTTCGCGATTTCCCTGACCCTGATCGAGATCGGCCTGCAGGAAGAACGCCAGATCGGCCGCGCCGTAATGCTGGTGGCCAAGGCGCTGGCGAAGAACCCGCTGGTGATTTCGCCACTGGCCGGCGCCGCTTGGGCCATGTCCGGCCTGGGCCTGGCGGAGCCTGTGATGCACTTTCTCGACATGCTCGCCCTGGCCACCACGCCTTGCGCGCTGGTGTCGCTGGGCGCATTCCTGGCGCAGAAACGCAGCGGCGCGCAGTCCAGCCCCTGGCCGCTGGTGGGGCTCAAGCTGGTCGGGCAACCGGCACTGACCTGGGTGCTGGCCTTCAAGGTGTTCAGCCTGCCGACCATGTGGGCGACCTCCGCGGTGTTGCTGGCGGCGCTGCCGACCGGGACCGGGCCATTTATGTTGGCTGAGTACTACAACCGTGAGGCGGGGCTCATTTCGCGCACCATCCTGCTGTCGACGGTGGCTTCGCTGCTGACCCTGACCGGGCTCATGTACCTGCTTGGTGTGGCGGGCTGACTGCTACGAAAAAGGCGCCCATCGGGGCGCCTCGTATTGCCGCGTACACCAGGCTGCTCACGTATCGGCCCAGTTACTGCGCCTTACCCGCTCGCAGATGCGTCGCATCGATCTTGCATACCGAATCGCGCAGATTCCCGATCAGCGACTGCCGCTGCAACGGCTTCCACTGCGCAATATCGTTCTTGCGCGCCACTTCCTGCCCTTGGGCAAAGGGCAGAGAGAAATACACCCGGCCGAACTGCGCCGTTTGGTCCTGCTCGCAGTTGATCACCCGGACCACCTGCGAACTTCGGATCTCTGGCGACTTATCGCCGGAGGCGGCGGGTCCGAGGTAATTGTTGATCAGGTAGAACTGACGCAACTGCGGATTGCCCTGGTACAGCGCGACGGAACGGGCGTCGAAGTAGGTTGCCAGTTCCGCGTCCTCCAGCAGTTTGAACATGCCGGCAGGTGGCTTGACTGGCGCTTCGGCCATGGCCTTGTGCGGTGCAGCGCCGTGGGCGCAGCCGCCCAGCAGCAATACCGCGGCCAGGTATGCGAGGCGTTTCATCGTGTGGCCCATTGCGCGATGTCCGGACGTTCCTGCTGCAACAAACGTTCATCTACGCTGCCCTGCAACGAGCAGAGCAGGCGGGTCTTGCCGTCCTCAACGCTGAGCATCAGGAGCTTCTCCGCAGAACCCGCTGCCGGGGCGATGCCCGAGGCCGCCGCAGGGTTGTCCTGCCAGGGGGAATTGGCATCCGCTTTGATCTGCGGCCTGGAAATGAAGTACTCGCCGGCTTCCTGCCATTGCGCACGCGGCAACTTGGCCATGACCTGCTCGCGGCTGGCATCGATTTCGAAGCCCCAGAAGTAGTAGGTGCCTTGCTCGCCGAGGTCCATGACCCGGTCGTAGTAGCTGGTCAGGCGCAGGCCCTGGTCGTCGACAGCGGGGCTGAAGTGCTGGAACGCGGTGTCGAAGTCGCGGCGATCCTGCACTGGCAGCCAGGCCAGGCCGCGCTGATCATTGCGGGCCAGCTTGACGGTCTTACCCAGATCGGCGCGCTGGGAATACAGCTGCTTGAAGAAAGACGGCTCACACGAGACCAGGCTTTCGCTGAGGCTGCTGGCCAGTGCATTAGCGGAGCACAGGCCGAGGAACACGGGGAGTAGTGCTTTGCTGCAGGAGAGAGTTAAAAGGCGACGCATGTCCATTGCCTGGAGATTCCTGGTGGGGGGAAGACGCGATCTTAATGGCGTCAGGAGGTTTGTTACAAATTGGTAAGACAGGGATTCAGTGGGTGATCCGCATCGTAAGTCGATTGACAGCGGGGGAATGTGGGGGGCGGTGTTTGGCTGAGGCTTTGGGCTTCTTCAAGAATTTGATCGTGCCAAAAGGATGCTCCACCGTCTGCCGGCGAACCTTCATCTTCCCTGGATCTTGCTCCAATCGGATCTGCACTCTCTCGACTACTGCTTCATGCTCCCAGCGCTTGAGTCGACGCTCTTTACCGGTCGTACACTGCTTCTGCATGGAGCAGCTCTGGCATCCTGAAAACCAGTAGCAGTGCAGTAACATACCGTCTTCCATCGACGAATGCCGGCGCGTCAGCAACTGGCCCGCAGGGCATCGATATTCGTCCGAAGCAGCCATGTAGATGAAGTCCTGCTTGCCGAATCGGCCTTCCGCTTTGCTGCTCGATGTCAGTGGTTTCGGTACAAAGGTGGTGATGCCAGCTTGCTCGCAAGCAAGGATTTCCGGGCCTTTGTAATAGCCTCGATCAGCAACCACCGTCAGCGCCTCTGCACCGATTTCTTCACGTGCCTGATTCGCCATAATGCTCAGTTGCCCGCGATCATTACCAACGTTGGTCACCTCATGGGCAATGATCAGATGGTGCTTGTCGTCGACTGCTGTTTGTACGTTGTACCCAACTGTGCCGGAGCCTCGACCGCTTGTGGCCATTGAACGGGCATCTGGATCGGTAAGCGAGATTTGCTGATCGGGACTGGCTTGAAGCTGCGCCTCGATGTCCTTGAGTTTTTGCATCTGCTGTTTCAGTTTTTCGACTTTGTCTTTCAATCGCTCAGTCTTGGCCTCGGCCACTTCCGGCGCTGCCCGATCGGCTGAATCCATTGCCGCTAGATAGCGGTCGATGCTCTGTTCGATCTGCTGCATGCGCGCCTTCACTTTGCCTTGAGTGAAATTGCGGTCGCGGTTATTCACGGCTTTGAATTTGCTGCCGTCGATGGCGATGATCGATTGGGAGAAGAGATTGAGGTTGCGGCAAAGCACAACGAACTGCCGGCAGACGTTGCGAATGGCTTTACCTTTGTCTCGGCGAAAGTCGGCAAGCGTTTTGAAGTCAGGCGCCAACCGGCCCGACAGCCACATCAGCTCGACATTACGCTCGGCCTCACGCTCAAGCCGGCGGCTGGACTGAATCCGATTGAGATAGCCATAGATGTAGATTTTTAGCAGCACTGCTGGATGGTACGCCGGGCGACCCGTTGCCGCAGGATCGACACCCTCGAACCCGAGTGCTCCAAGGTCGAGTTCATCGACGAAAACGTCGACTATCCGAACTGGGTTTTCTTCAGTGATGTAATCGTCCAGGCACTTTGGTAGCAACGTGACCTGCGTTAGAGACTCACCCTCAATGAACCGCTTCATGGTCGTCCCCGCCACGATCTCGACGATCAGAAGGTTAGACAATCGCCGGTTTTTTTCACCAAGCTTTGGATCAATTGATTGCTCGCGACGGGTGTAAATCAGCCAAGATTCGGCGATAGACACTTTATCGCGAGGTGCATAATCTAGGCTTCGAAGCCACGATAGGGAAAAGGATATGGCAGGAGGGAACATCATCTGCGGCACCTTCCAAAGTGCCGACAAATCGGGATCAGCCTTGGAGGCAGTGTTAGATGCACTCCCATTGCAGGCTCACGAACTGGTCGAAAATGTCAAACAGCAACTCGATACAGCCGAATTTGTCCTTATAGAAGTAGAGCAGGCGAAACGCTTGCTTCCATTTTTAAAGGTCTACCAGGCGCAATTGATCGTTGAGATCGGGCACGATGATTGGGCTCGGGCAACGAAGGAGGAAGAGTCTTCGCTTGAAACTGTCGAGGCAAAGTGGGGATCGGGTAAGGGATGGAGACTTTACTGCGTGCGAGATCTCGTAGGTGCTTGTGAAAATGCGCAGATAGAGATGGAACCAGTGTGCATTGCGTTTAGTTAACTGCCTCCAGCCCGTTTTCACACAGCCTGGACCCATTGCGGACACTAAGGCCCTACGCTGAAGTCTAGACAGCTTGTCGCTGTAGTGGTCTACTAACCCCGGACACCCAT
>NZ_JABWRO010000193.1:0-5251 GCF_014268985.1 Pseudomonas sp. RW10S2
GGAGCGGGCTTGCCCGCGAAGAGGCCCTCAAAAAACGCATCACGCACAAATAAGCGCACCAAAATGAAGCATTGTCGCAAGGAAATGCCTTTTATGAGTGCACAGCCTCACACCCTTCCCTCGCCAAACGCCCGCAAACGCCCATTTTCATGGCGCCATCGCCATTTTCGGGCACTGGCATGCAATTTGCTCCCTTGTGATGCAGGTAAGCTTGGCCGACTATCCGCGCCCGGCGACACCCTTTTTCCAGGGCAGCGGCCAAGCGCACCCTAGACCATCCGGAGGACAACATGTCGAAGTCGGTTCAACTCATCAAAGATCATGACGTCAAGTGGATTGATCTGCGTTTCACGGACACCAAAGGCAAACAGCACCACGTCACCATGCCGGCTCGCGATGCGCTGGATGAAGACTTCTTCGAAGCTGGCAAGATGTTCGACGGCTCCTCCATCGAGGGCTGGAAAGGCATCGAAGCTTCCGACATGATCCTGCTGCCGGACGACTCGTCCGCCGTGCTGGACCCGTTCACCGAAGAGCCGACCCTGATCCTCGTCTGCGACGTGATCGAGCCGTCCACCATGCAAGGCTACGACCGCGACCCACGCGCCATCGCCAAGCGTGCCGAAGAGTTCCTGAAGAGCACCGGCATCGGCGACACCGTGTTCGTCGGCCCGGAGCCTGAGTTCTTCATCTTCGACCAGGTCAAGTTCAAGTCGGACATCTCCGGCTCGATGTTCAAGATCTACTCCGAACAAGGCTCCTGGATGACCGACCAGGACGTCGAAGGCGGCAACAAGGGCCACCGCCCTGCCGTCAAAGGCGGCTACTTCCCGGTTCCGCCGTGCGACCACGACCACGAAATCCGTACTGCCATGTGCAACGCCATGGAAGAAATGGGCCTGGTCATCGAAGTTCACCACCACGAAGTGGCGACTGCCGGCCAGAACGAGATCGGTGTGAAGTTCAACACCCTGGTCACCAAGGCTGACGAAGTCCAGACCCTGAAGTACTGCGTGCACAACGTCGCCGACGCCTACGGCAAGACCGCAACCTTCATGCCGAAGCCGCTGTACGGCGACAACGGCTCGGGCATGCACGTTCACATGTCGATCTCCAAGGACGGCAAGAACACCTTCTCCGGCGAAGGCTATGCCGGCCTGTCCGACACCGCCCTGTACTTCATCGGCGGCATCATCAAGCACGGTAAGGCCCTGAACGGCTTCACCAACCCGGCCACCAACTCCTACAAGCGTCTGGTACCAGGCTTCGAAGCCCCGGTCATGCTGGCCTACTCGGCCCGTAACCGTTCGGCCTCGATCCGTATTCCTTACGTTTCCAGCCCGAAAGCCCGCCGCATCGAAGCGCGCTTCCCGGACCCGGCTGCCAACCCGTACCTGTGCTTCGCTGCACTGCTGATGGCCGGCCTGGACGGTATCCAGAACAAGATCCACCCAGGCGATGCCGCCGACAAGAACCTGTACGACCTGCCGCCTGAAGAGGCCAAGGAAATCCCACAGGTTTGCGGTAGCCTGAAAGAAGCCCTGGAAGAGCTGGACAAGGGCCGTGCGTTCCTGACCAAGGGCGGCGTGTTCTCCGACGACTTCATCGATGCCTACATCGAGCTGAAGTCCGAAGAAGAAATCAAGGTCCGTACCTTCGTTCACCCGCTGGAATACGACCTGTACTACAGCGTTTGATGCGCGCGGCGCTTGCGCCGTGACCGTCTAGAGAAACGGCCTCCTTCGGGAGGCCGTTTCTGTTTTTACACTCAAGCCATTCGGACGCATCCTACTGGTGCACCGAGCAGCATTGGCCACACTCGCATCTCCACCTGCCAGGAGATTCCCATGCACCCACTGCCACTTGCCCTGCTCTGCGTCATTGCCCTGTCCGGCTGCGTGAACGCCACCCCACCCGACACCACCTTCGACCCGCTGCTCGACAGCATCGAACAACGGCTGGATATCGCCCAGGCGGTCGCCCTGCATAAATGGGATCGCCAGCAGCCGGTGCAGGACAGCCCTCGCGAACAACAAGTGCTGTTGAACGTGAGCCAGCTTGCCCCCGAGCACGGGCTGGATCCGGCACGCGCCAGCCAGTTCTTCAGCGACCAGATAGAAGCCAACAAGCTCAGGCAGTACCACCTGCTCACGCAATGGCACCTGCTGCAAAAAGCCCCCGACATCCCACGCCAGGACCTCGCCAGCGAGATCCGTCCGCGCCTGGACCTGCTGCAAGGCCGACTGCTCGACGCCCTCGCCCGCTTCGACCAGGCGCCTCCCGCGCAGTGCGGCCACGCACTGGCCGAAGCCATTGCCTTGCGCTCCAGCGACGCCCCGCGTCGGCTGTTCCTCATCCGGGCCACCGCCAACCTCTGCCAACGCCCCTGAGGCTCTATGCTCTATATTGGTGCACAAAACCGCTGAACGCCCTGCAATGCACCCCAAATTAGGTCAGGAGAATCGGTAAACCAGGCTTTTCTGAGCCGATTTTGCGCATACCCAGCGCTTTATCGGGCAATTCCGCTTCTTTTCGGAGCCTTGGTTTGTTTCTTGCATTTTCAGGCTATCAGCGGAATACCAGCGTGCCCGCCCCTGGCTCGACCAGGGGCGCCATGTGCCAGAACAGCGCCAAAAGAGGTCAACGACGCCCCATGACCATCAGCGATGCACAGCACCGTCTGCTACTGGACAACCTGACCACTGCCACCTTGCTGCTCAACAGCGAACTGCGCCTTGAGTACATGAACCCGGCAGCGGAAATGCTCCTGGCCGTCAGCGGCCAGCGCAGCCATGGCCAGTTCATCAGTGA
This sequence comes from Pseudomonas sp. RW10S2, assembly GCF_014268985.1. NCBI lineage: Bacteria > Pseudomonadati > Pseudomonadota > Gammaproteobacteria > Pseudomonadales > Pseudomonadaceae > Pseudomonas > Pseudomonas sp. RW10S2. Next base: position 2,812 of record NZ_JABWRO010000193.1, read on the forward strand.
ACTGTTCACCGAATCGACCGAGGCGCTCAACTCCCTGCGCCAGGCCGTGGAGCAGGCGCACCCGTTCACCAAGCGCGAAGCCCAACTGACCTCGTTGACCGGCCAGAGCATCACCGTCGACTACGCCGTGACGCCGATCCTGCACCAGGGCAACACCCTGCTGCTGCTCGAAGTCCACCCGCGCGACCGCCTGCTGCGCATCACCAAGGAAGAAGCGCAGCTGAGCAAGCAGGAAACCACCAAGATGCTGGTGCGCGGCCTCGCCCATGAGATCAAGAACCCGCTCGGCGGCATCCGCGGCGCAGCCCAGCTGCTGGCCCGCGAGCTTCCCGAAGATGGCCTGCGCGACTACACCAACGTCATCATCGAAGAAGCCGACCGCCTGCGTAACCTGGTCGACCGCATGCTCGGCTCGAACAAGCTGCCGTCGCTGTCGATGACCAACGTGCACGAAGTGCTCGAACGTGTCTGCAGCCTGGTAGAGGCCGAAAGCCAGGGCGGCATCACCCTGGTGCGCGATTACGACCCGAGCCTGCCGGACGTGCTGATCGACCGCGAGCAGATGATCCAGGCCGTACTCAATATCGTGCGCAACGCCATGCAGGCGATCAGCGGGCAGAACGAACTGCGCCTGGGCCGCATCACCCTGCGCACCCGCGCGGTGCGCCAGTTCACCATCGGCCATGTGCGCCACAGGCTGGTGGCACGGGTCGAGATCATCGACAACGGCCCCGGCATTCCCTCGGAACTGCAGGACACCCTCTTCTATCCCATGGTCAGCGGGCGCCCGGACGGTACCGGCCTCGGGCTGGCCATTACCCAGAACATCATCAGTCAGCATCAGGGGCTGATCGAGTGTGAAAGCCATGCCGGCCATACCACCTTCTCGATCTTCCTGCCCCTGGAACAAGGAGCCACAGCCCCATGAGCCGTAGTGAAACCGTGTGGATCGTCGACGATGATCGTTCCATCCGCTGGGTCCTGGAAAAAGCCCTGCAACAAGAGGGCATGACCACCCAGAGCTTCGACAGTGCCGACGGAGTCATGGGTCGCCTGGCCCGGCAGCAGCCGGACGTGATCATCTCCGACATCCGCATGCCTGGCGCCAGCGGCCTGGACCTGCTCGCGCAGATTCGCGAACAGCACCCGCGCCTGCCGGTGATCATCATGACCGCCCATTCCGACCTGGACAGCGCGGTGGCGTCTTACCAAGGCGGTGCCTTCGAGTACCTGCCCAAGCCGTTCGACGTCGACGAGGCGGTGTCGTTGGTCAAGCGCGCCAACCAGCATGCCCAGGAACAACAGGCGCTCGAAGCGCCGCCCGTACTCGCCCGCACGCCCGAGATCATCGGCGAGGCCCCGGCGATGCAGGAGGTGTTTCGCGCCATCGGGCGGCTGAGCCACTCCAACATCACCGTGCTGATCAACGGCGAGTCCGGTACCGGCAAGGAACTCGTCGCCCACGCCCTGCACCGCCACAGCCCGCGTGCGGCTTCGCCGTTCATCGCCCTGAACATGGCGGCGATTCCCAAGGACCTGATGGAGTCCGAGCTGTTCGGCCACGAGAAAGGCGCCTTCACCGGCGCGGCCAACCAGCGACGCGGACGCTTCGAACAGGCTGACGGCGGCACCTTGTTCCTCGACGAGATCGGCGACATGCCTGCCGACACCCAGACCCGCCTGCTGCGCGTGCTGGCCGATGGCGAGTTCTATCGGGTCGGTGGCCATGTACCGGTGAAGGTGGATGTGCGCATCATCGCCGCGACCCACCAGAACCTGGAATCACTGGTACAGGCCGGCAAGTTCCGTGAAGACCTGTTCCACCGCCTGAACGTGATTCGTATCCACATCCCGCGCCTGGCGGACCGGCGCGAGGATATCCCGGCCCTGGCCCGCCACTTCCTGGGCCGCGCGGCGCGGGAGCTGGCGGTCGAGCCCAAGCTGCTGAAGCCGGAAACCGAGGAGTTCATGCGCAACCTGCCGTGGCCTGGCAACGTGCGTCAGCTGGAGAACACCTGCCGCTGGATCACGGTGATGGCCTCCAGCCGCGAGGTGCTGATCGGCGACCTGCCGCCAGAGCTGCTCAACCTGCCGCACGATGCCGCGCCGGTCACCAATTGGGAGCAGGCGCTGCGCCAGTGGGCCGACCAGGCCCTGGCGCGCGGGCAGTCGAACCTGCTCGACAGCGCCGTGCCGAGCTTCGAACGGATCATGATCGAGACCGCGCTCAAGCACACCGCCGGACGCCGACGCGATGCCGCAGTGCTGCTGGGCTGGGGGCGCAACACCCTGACTCGCAAGATCAAGGAGCTGGGGATGAAGGTCGATGGCGGGGAGGACGACGAGGGTGAGGATCACTGAGGCCTGACGCGTCGCGCTGCGCTCATCCGATCCCAAAGCAAGCCCGGCTCCTGTAGGAGCGGGCTTGCCCGCGAACACG
>NZ_JABWRO010000194.1:0-5209 GCF_014268985.1 Pseudomonas sp. RW10S2
GAGTCGGGCTGGCCGGACAGGGCCTGGTCGAGGCTGACGCGCACGGATTTCTTGCCCACTTCGAGCAACTGGCCGAGGTATTCCTGGCCGCTGCCGTCGAACAATTGCACGGCGGCGCCGGCGGTCATGCGCAGCACGCGGCCGATGTAGTGGGCCTGGGCCTCGGGCAGCTCGTGCTCACCAAGGCTTAGCGGGGCGTCGATGAAGAAGCGGGACAGTCTCATGGTTTGGCTCGGAATAGGGGGGCGGGGACATCGTCCTCTGTAGGAGCGGGCTTGCCCGCGAATGCGTCAATGGCAGCACCGCAGCATCCGCGGGCAAGCCCGCTCCTACAGGGTTAGGTGATAGTTAGCCCGGATCGCGGAAGTCGGGATGGAAATCGGCCGGCACCGCCACGCTGACGCTGTCACGGGTGGCGATATCGATGCCTTCGCTGGCCACTTCGGCCAGGAAGTCGATCTGCTCCGGGGTGATCACGTAGGGCGGCAGGAAATACACTACGCTGCCCAGCGGACGCAACAGCGCGCCGCGCGCAAGGGCATGCTCGAAGACCTTCAGGCCGCGGCGTTCCTGCCATGGGTAGGCGACCTTGCCGGCCTTGTCCTTGACCATCTCGATGGCCAGGGCCATGCCGGTCTGGCGCACTTCGGCCACGTTCGGGTGATCGACCAGGTGCGCGGTGGCGCTGGCCATGCGCGCCGACAGCGCTTTGTTGGCGTCGATCACCTGGTCCTGCTCGAAGATGTCCAGGGTCGCCAGCGCCGCGGCGCAGGCCAGCGGGTTGCCGGTATAGCTGTGCGAATGGAGGAAGGCGCGCAGGGTCGGGTAGTCGTCGTAGAAAGCCTGGTACACGTCATCGGTGGTCAGGCAGGCGGCGAGCGGCAGGTAGCCACCGGTCAGGGCCTTTGACAGGCAGAGGAAGTCGGGGCGGATACCGGCCTGCTCGCAGGCGAACATCGTGCCGGTGCGGCCGAAGCCGACGGCGATTTCGTCATGGATCAGGTGCACGCCGTACCGGTCGCAGGCTTCCCGCAGCAGCTTGAGATAGACCGGGTGATACATGCGCATGCCGCCAGCGCCCTGGATCAGCGGCTCGACGATGACTGCGGCGATCGTGGCGTGGTGTTCGGCCAGGGTCTGCTCCATGGCTGCGAACATGTTGCGCGAGTGCTCCTCCCAACCCATGCCTTCGGGGCGCAGGTAGCAATCGGGGCTGGGCACCTTGATGGTGTCGAGCAGCAGGGCCTTGTAGGTTTCGGTGAACAGCGGCACATCGCCGACCGACATCGCGGCGATGGTTTCGCCGTGGTAGCTGTTGGTCAGGGTGACGAAGCGCTTCTTGGCGCCTTGGCCCTTGTTCTGCCAGTAGTGGAAGCTCATCTTCAGCGCCACTTCGATGCATGACGAGCCGTTGTCGGCGTAGAACACCCGGTCCAGCCCGGCCGGGGTCATGGCCACCAGGCGCTCGGACAGCTCGATCACCGGCTGATGGCTGAAGCCTGCAAGGATCACGTGTTCGAGCTGGTCGACCTGGTCCTTGATGCGCTGGTTGATGCGCGGGTTGGCATGGCCGAAGACGTTGACCCACCAGGAGCTGACGGCGTCCAGATAGCGCTTGCCCTCGAAGTCCTCGAGCCAGACGCCCTCGCCACGGCGGATCGGGATCAGCGGCAGGCTCTCGTGGTCTTTCATCTGGGTGCAGGGGTGCCAGAGGACCTTGAGGTCGCGCTGCATCCACTGTTGATTCAGGCCCATGTGGCAGATCTCCTGGCTGGGGTGGCGTGTAGGACGGTGTAAGCCTAAGCAAAGGCACCCACAGGAACAACCTTGGGTTTTGTGCTGGCTTCTGCAGGAGCGGGCTTGTCGGGGCGCCGAACCGCCGCAAAGGAGCCACCACAGAAACCTGAACCATTCGAAGCACTTGATAGCGCTGTGCTGGCAGGCTCCCAGGACCTGACGTATTCTTAACGCATCTCTCCCGGGGAAATCCTCCCCGCTTACATTTCGCTTCTGATCCGGAGTTCGCCGACATGGCTGCTGCTTGGGTGCGCCTGTGCGCGTTGGTATTGATTGGTGCATCCAGCGCGGGTGCGCTGGCAAAGGACAAGACCCCCACGGCGATTGTCGTCGGCGGTGGCCTGGCAGGTCTGACGGCGGCCTACGAGCTGCAGGCCAAGGGCTGGCAGGTGACCCTGCTCGAAGCCAAGAGCGGCATGGGTGGCCGTTCGGGGCTGGCGACCAGCGAGTGGATCGGCAACAACAAGGCGCAGCCGGTACTCAATCAGTACCTGGACCGCTTCAAGCTGGAAACCTTGCCTGCGCCCGAGTTCGTGCGTACCCCAGGCTACCTGATCGACGGCGAGTACTTCAGCGCGGCCGACCTCGCCACCAAGCAGCCCGCGACCGCCGAGGCGATCAAGCGCTACGAGAAGACCCTCGATGACCTGGCCCGTTCGATCGATGATCCGCTGAACCCGGCTGCCAACAGCACGCTGTTCGCCCTCGATCAGATCAACGTCTCCACCTGGCTGGACAAGCTGCAACTGCCGGCGACCGCCCGTCAGTTGATCAACCAGCAGATTCGTACCCGCTATGACGAACCCTCGCGCCTGTCGTTGCTCTACTTCGCCCAGCAGAGCCGGGTCTATCGTGGGGTTGGCGATCGTGACCTGCGCGCCGCACGCCTGCCCGGCGGCAGCCCGGTACTGGCACAGGCCTTCGTCAAGCAACTCAAGACCATCAAGACCAGCTCGCCGGTCACCTCCATCGTCCAGGACAAGGACGGCGTCACCGTCAAGGTGGGGGCTGTGGGCTACCAGGCTGACTATCTGGTCCTGGCCGTGCCGCTGCGCGCGCTGGCCAAGATCCAGATGACGCCGGGGCTGGACAATCAGCACCTGGCGGCGCTCAAGGGCACTAACTACGGCTGGCGCGACCAGTTGCTGCTCAAGTTCAAGAACCCGGTGTGGGAGAGCCGCGCGCGCATGTCGGGCGAGATCTTCAGCAACGCAGGCCTGGGCATGCTTTGGATCGAACCGGCGCTCAAGGGCGGTGCCAATGTGGTGATCAACCTGTCCGGCGACAACGCCCGCCTGCTGCAAGCCTTCGGTGACAAGCAGATGGTCGACCAGGTGCTGATTCGCCTGCATGCCTTCTACCCCCAGGCTCGTGGCGCCTTTACCGGTTACGAAGTCAAGCGCTACAGCACCGACGCCGGCACCGGCGGCGCCTACCTGGCTTACGGGCCTGGGCAGATCAGCAAGTACTGGCGTCTGTGGGAGCGACCGGTGCAACGTGTCGCCTTTGCTGGCGAGCACACCGATGCACTTTACCCGGGCACCCTGGAAGGCGCGCTGCGCAGTGGCCAGCGTGCTGCGGGCCAGATCGAGGACCTGGCTGCCGGCAAATCCTTCGATCCAGTGGTCAAGGCGGCGCCGGTCGCTGCAGCTGCTGCGGGCGCTGCAGCGGTGGGTGCGGCAGCCGGCAAGGACAAGCCTGGCTTCTTCTCCCGCCTGTTCGGTGGCGACGATAAACCGGTGGCCAAGGCCGAGCCGGTGGCCAAGGTGGATGAACCGACACCTGCGCCGCCAGCTCCGGCACCGGCAGCCGCACCTGCGGCGCCTGTGGCCAAGGAGGAGCCCGTCAAGGCTGCGCCGGCCAAGGCCGCACCTGCCAAGCACGTACCCGCGCACAAGCCGCCTGCCAAGCAGGCCAGCAAGCCGGAGCCGGTGAAGAAGGCGGCCGCAAAGGCAGAGCCCGTCAAGAAGAAACCTTCGGCCGACACTCAGGCCAAGGCGAACTGATTGACCATGGCGGGCACCTCGTGGCGTTGCTGCGAAGTGCCCGCGATAGCTCCTACCCTGACAACTCCCCCGCGCCCGCTTATTGTTAATGTTGACTTAATTGGATGAATTCAAAATAAGCTATCGGTTTATTCGATAATAAAAAGCGGACTTTTCCGCTTTAATTCGATATTTATCGCGTTATCTTGTGCACAGCTTTCACGGGGAATACGCCAACATGCAACTGCGCAATTCTGCTTCTCGCTATGGTGCGGTCAGCATCTTCCTGCACTGGGGCGTGGCCCTTGTCGTATTCGGGTTGTTCGGTCTGGGTCTGTGGATGGTCGGTCTCGACTATTACGATCCTTGGCGCAAAGCCGGGCCCGACCTGCACAAGAGCATCGGTCTGGTATTGCTGGCAGTCATGCTGCTGCGCGTACTCTGGCGTTTGATCAGCCCACCTCCACCGGCTCCGGCCAACCACGGGTCACTCACCCGCGTGGCCGCCAAGCTGGGGCACCTGGCGCTGTATCTGGGGTTGTTTGCGGTGATGGCCGCCGGCTACCTGATCTCCACTGCCGACGGTGTCGGCATTCCGGTCTTCGGTCTGTTCGAGGTGCCGGCGCTGGTCAGCAACCTGCCCGATCAGGCGGACACTGCCGGTGTGATTCACCTGTACCTGGCCTGGGGGTTGGTGATCTTCGCCATCCTGCATGCCCTGGCAGCCTTGAAGCACCATTTCATTGACCGTGACGCGACCCTGACTCGTATGCTGGGCCGCAAAGCTTGACTCTCAACCTCAATTGCAAAGGAAGGAAGTAAGGATGTTGAAAAAGACTTTTGCCGCCCTGGCGCTCGGTACCGCTCTGATTGGCGCTGGTCAGGCCATGGCCGCTGACTACAAGATCGACAAGGAAGGCCAGCACGCTTTCGTCGACTGGAAGATCAGCCACCTGGGCTACAGCTTCATCCACGGCACATTCAAGGACTTCGACGGTTCGTTCTCCTGGGACAGCGCCAAGCCTGAAGCCAGCAAGATCAGCGTCGACCTGAAGACTGCCAGCCTGTGGTCCAACCATGCCGAGCGTGACAAGCACATCGCCAGTGCCGATTTCCTGGATGTGAAGAAGTATCCAGACGCCAAGTTCGTCTCCACTGCCGTCAAGTCCACCGGTGACAAGACTGCCGACGTGACCGGCGACCTGACCCTGCATGGCGTGACCAAGCCGGTCACCTTCAAGGCCGTGTTCAACGGCGAGGGCAAGGACCCGTGGGGTGGCGAGCGCGCTGGCTTCAACGCCAAGACCACGCTGAACCTGAACGACTTTGGCATCAAGGGCCCAGGCCCGACTTCCCAGACCCTGGATCTGGACATCAGCCTGGAAGGCGTGAAGCAGAAGTGATTCGCGTCATCTGAAACGAAAAAA
>NZ_JABWRO010000195.1:0-5047 GCF_014268985.1 Pseudomonas sp. RW10S2
GCTTGCCCGCGAAAAAATTCAAGGTGATATCAGGCCTTGTTCAGGGCCTGCGCTGCCGCCAGCACCGCATCCACATGCCCGGGCACCTTCACCCCGCGCCATTCCTGGCGCAGCACACCGTCCTTGTCGATCAGGAAGGTGCTGCGGTCCACGCCCAGGTATTCCTTGCCATACAGCTTCTTCAGCTTGATCACGTCGAACAGCTGGCACAGCGCCTCGTCCTTGTCGCTGATCAGCTCGAAGGTGAAGCCTTGCTTGGCCTTGAAGTTCTCGTGGGACTTGAGGCCATCACGCGAGACGCCCAGCACCACGGTGTTGGCAGCCTTGAAAGCTTCGTGCTGGTCACGGAAACCCTGGCCCTGGGTGGTGCAGCCCGGCGTGCTGTCCTTGGGGTAGAAGTACAACACCACCTGCTGGCCCTTGAGCGCGGACAGGCTGATGGTCTGGCCACTGGTGGCCTGGGCCTGGAAGTCGGCAACGGGTTGGTCGATGGCAACGGCCATGGGAGCTCCTTAGACAGGGTTCTGTGGACGCCAGGGTTCGATCAGGGCGTCCAGGTTCAGGGCGTCGGCGAAATCCAGGAACTGGTCGCGCAGCCAGCTGATCTGGGTGCCGGCCGGCAGGATCACGGTGAACTGTGCGTTGAGCATGCTGCTGCCAGTCTGCGGGGCGAGGTAGGTGTCGCAGGTCATCCCGTCGAGCTCGACGCGGTGGTCGAGGAAGAACTGGCACAGCTCGTTGATGATGTCCGGGCGATAGGCGGCGCTGACGTAGGCAACGTAGGGCAGTGCCTGTGGGCGAACCTCCTGCTCGGCGCTGCGCACCACGTCGAGGGTAAGCCCGTGCTTCTTGCCAAGGCCGGGCAGGGTGGTCTCAAGACGGGCCAGGGCATCCCAACTGCCACCGACCTGCAATACCAGGGCGCTGGTTTCGCCGTGGCGCGACAGGCGCGAGGTGACGACCGCACAGCGGTTTTCGAAAGCGGCGCGGCTGAGGACGTTGGCAAGCTCCATGGGATTGGGGCCCAGGGCACTGATGACGAGGAATTGTTCGCGGGGGGCGGTGGACATGCAGCATTCCTAAAGCGATGAGCGGTCGGCGAAGGACGAGAGCAAGCCTCTCTGTCGCCCTTATTCGCAGCCCTGTGGGGCATGACGAAGTACTGGCGTGGAGCACTGTCGACGGCCCGGCGGGCCGCACTGCGCCGATCAAAGAATCAAGGGTAGCGAAAAGCGACGCCGAGGGGAATGCTCCGCCCGCCAGCTTCGCTTGTGCAAGGTCGATGGCGCCAGTACCATTACCGCTCTCTTTTTCCGGCAGGAGCAGTTTCATGATCGCGGGCAGTATGGTGGCATTGGTCACACCCATGGATGCACAAGGGCGTCTGGATTGGGGCAGCCTCGATAAACTTGTAGACTTCCACCTGGAAAAAGGCACCCACGCGATCGTTGCTGTCGGCACCACCGGTGAATCCGCCACCCTGACCGTCGAAGAACACATCCAGGTCATCGAGCGCGTGGTCAAGCGCGTCGCTGGCCGCATCCCGGTCATCGCCGGCACTGGCGCCAACTCCACCGCCGAAGCCGTGCACCTGACCCAGAACGCCAAGAACGCCGGTGCCGACGCCTGCCTGCTGGTGGTGCCGTACTACAACAAGCCGACCCAGGAAGGCCTGTACCAGCACTTCAAGCACATCGCCGAAGCCGTCGACATCCCGCAGATCCTCTACAACGTGCCCGGCCGCACCTCCTGCGACATGCAGGCCGAGACCGTTATCCGCCTGTCCACCGTGCCGAACATCATCGGCATCAAGGAAGCCACCGGCGACCTGGCCCGCGCCAAGGCGATCATCGACGGCGTGAGCAAGGACTTCATCGTCATGTCCGGCGATGACCCGACCGCCGTCGAGCTGATCCTGCTGGGCGGCAAGGGCAACATCTCCGTCACCGCCAACGTCGCCCCGCGCGAAATGGCCGATCTGTGCGAGGCCGCCCTTGAGGGCAATGCCGAGAAGGCCCGCGCGATCAACGAACAACTCATGCCGCTGCACAAAGACCTGTTCTGCGAAGCCAACCCGATCCCTGTGAAGTGGGCGCTGGTGGAAATGGGCCTGATGCACAAGGGCATTCGCCTGCCGCTGACCTGGCTGAGCGAAGGCTGTCACGAAAAAGTCCGTACTGCCTTGCGCCAGTCCGGCGTACTGGTTTAATCGAGGAAGTACACCGCATGAAGCGACTGGCTGGTCTTTCCGCGCTCGCCCTGATCATCTCCAGCACCAGCGGGTGCGGCTGGCTGTGGGGCGAGGATGGCTATTTCCGCGACCGTGGCAGCGATTACCTGCAGGCGCACCCGACTGCGCCGATGCAACTGCCGCCGGACGCCGCCAACGTCAAGCGCCTGGATCCGCTGCTGCCGATCCCGCGCAACGTGGCCGACGACAACGCCACTGGCGAGTTCGAAGTTCCGCGTCCGCAGCCGCTGTCGGCCAGCGCCGACGTCAGCGATTTCACCCTGCAGCGCAGCGGTGCCAACCGTTGGGTGCTGGCCCAGCGCTCGCCGGCCGAAGTCTGGCCGGTCGCGCGGCAGTACTTTGAAGACAATGGTTTCCGCATTGCCGAAGAGCGTCCGCAGACGGGTGAGTTCAACACCACCTGGCAGCGCTTCGATGAGCTGTCTGCCTCGCTCGGCCAGCGCCTGGCCAGCACCTCCAGCAGCCCGGACAGCGAAGTGCGCGTCCGTGTGCGCATGGAGCCCGGCGTGCAGCGCAATACCTCCGAGGTATACGTGGTCAGCGTCGAGCGTCCGGCCGGCAGCACCGCCGAGCCTGGCTTCCCGAGCACGTCGAGCAACACCGGCGTCGATGCGCTGCTGGTCGACGAACTGCTGGCCAGCATGAACCGCAGCGCCGAGAAGGGCGGTTCGGTGTCGCTGCTGGCGGCGCGCGACTTCGATGCCCCGAGTCAGGTCAGCTTGAGCGAGGACGGCAGCGGCAACCCGGTGCTGTTCCTGGGCTCGGACCTGGACCGCGCCTGGTCTGGCGTAGGCCGCGCCCTGGAGCAGGGCGAATGGCGTGTCGAGGACATCAACCGCAGCCTGGGCCTGTACTACATCAACCTGTCCGAGAAACCCGAGGACAAGCAGAACGAGCCGGGCTTCTTCAGCCGCCTGTTCGGCAGCGCGCCGAGCAAGGAAGAGCGTGAAGCACGCGCCGAGCGCTACCAGGTGCGCCTGAGTAAGGTGGGCGAGTCGGTCCAGGTCACCGTCGAGAAGAACATCAACACCGTGGCCCCGGCCGATGTGGCCCTCCGCGTGCTGAGCGCGATCCAGGACCGTCTGGGCTAAGTGCGCTTCGCGGTACTGGGAAGCGGTAGCCAGGGAAATGGCACGCTGATCGCCAGTGACGATACCTTCGTCCTGGTCGATTGCGGCTTCTCCCTGCGCGAGACCGAGCGGCGCCTGGCGCTGCTCGGGGTATCGGCAGCACAACTGAGCGCCGTGCTGGTGACCCACGAACATGCCGACCACGTGCATGGCGTCGGGTTGCTGTCGCGGCGCTACAATGTACCGGTCTACCTCAGCCAAGGGACTTTGCGCGGCATGCGCAAGCCGGTGGAGGTCGCCGGTTTTCTCGGTTGTGGCGACGTACTGGACATTGGCAGCCTGCAGGTCAGTGCCGCGCGGGTCGAGCACGATGCGCTCGAACCCCTGCAATACGTGATCAGTGACGGGCGCCGGCGTTTCGGCATGCTCACCGACCTGGGCAGCTACGATACGTACCTGCTGGAGCGTTACCAGGGCCTCGACGCGTTGCTGATCGAGGCCAATCACTGCCGTGACCTGCTGGCGCGCGGGCACTACCCGTACTTTCTCAAGCAGCGGGTTGGCGGCAGCCAGGGACATCTGAACAACCACCAGGCTGCCAACCTGGTGGCCGAGCTGGGCTGGAAGCACCTGCAACACCTGGTGCTGGCCCACCTCAGCAGCAAGAACAACCTGCCACAACTGGCCCGTCAGTGCTTCGTCGACACCCTGGGGTGCGATCCGGACTGGCTCCAGGTGGCGAATCAGGAACACGGGCTCGACTGGCGCGAAATCGCCTAGCCCAACCACTCAAGCAAGCGGAGCCCATCATGGAAAAACGCGACGAACTCTACCGCGGCAAGGCCAAATCGGTTTACAAGACCGACGACGCCGACCGCTTGATCCTGCTGTTCCGTAACGACACCTCGGCGTTCGACGGCAAGCGCATCGAGCAGCTGGACCGCAAGGGCATGGTCAACAACAAGTTCAACGCCTTCATCATGCAGAAGCTCGAAGAAGCCGGCGTGCCGACCCAGTTCGACAAGCTGCTGGGCGACAACGAGTGCCTGGTCAAGAAGCTGGACATGATCCCGGTCGAGTGCGTCGTGCGTAACTACGCTGCCGGCAGCCTGGTCAAGCGCCTGGGCGTCGAGGAAGGCATCCAGCTGACGCCTTCGACCTTCGAGCTGTTCCTGAAGAACGACGAAAAGGGCGACCCCTTCATCAACGAATCCCACGTTGTCGCGTTCGGCTGGGGTACCGCCGAGCAACTGGCCGAGATGAAGAAGCTGTCGCTGAAGGTCAACGAAGTGCTGAGCAAGCTGTTCGATGACGCTGGCCTGCTGCTGGTCGACTTCAAGCTGGAGTTCGGCGTGTTCCACGGCCAGATCGTCCTGGGCGACGAGTTCAGCCCTGATGGCTGCCGCCTGTGGGACAAGGAAACCCGCAAGAAGATGGACAAGGACCGCTTCCGCCAGGGTCTGGGCGATGTCATCGAAGCCTACGAAGAAGTCGCCAAGCGCCTGGGCGTGCCGCTGTAACCCGCACGCTCACGCAAGCGCCTGATACCACGCGAATTTTTTTCGAAAAAGGTTTGCCAGAAACGAAAACGCTGGTATGATGCGCGCCACTGGAGAGATGCCGGAGTGGTCGAACGGGACGGATTCGAAATCCGTTGTACTGGCAACAGTACCTAGGGTTCAAATCCCTATCTCTCCGCCATACATGAAAAGCCCCCCCCCCCCGC
>NZ_JABWRO010000196.1:0-4936 GCF_014268985.1 Pseudomonas sp. RW10S2
GCGGTTCGGCGCTTCGGCTTGCCCGCGAATGCTGCAACACCTGTCTAGCGCCCGCTGCGTCGCTCCGCACGCGCCACGCGCTGAGCTTCCTGCTGCGCCTCTTCCAGCACTTCCTGCACATACAGGATGTGCCGGCTCGACACCTCCCGCGCATCTTCCGCACGCCCCTCGACGATCGCCTCGTACAGTTCGCGATGCTGACTGATCAGCATGTCGCGCGTCTCCGTGCGCTGCTGGTACATGCCACCGATGTTGGTCACCACATTGCGCTTGAGCAGGTCGAACAGGCCACGAATGGTATGCAGCAGCACGGCATTGTGGCTGGCTTCGGCAATCGCCAGATGAAAACGCGCATCCGCAGCGCCTTCTTCTGCACGACTGACCTCATCGACGCGGGCATAGCAGTCCTGCAGCGCATCGAAGGCGGCCTTCAAGCGCGCCCGATCCGGCTCGGTAGCACGCTGGGCTGCGTAGAAGGCGCATGAGGCCTCAAGGGTGTGACGAAACTCCAGCAGGTCGCGCTGAGCCTCAGGGTTGTGCTCGAGCAACTGCAACAAGGGATCACTGAACGTCGATCCCAGCGACTCGGCCACATAGTTGCCGCCCCCCTGGCGGCTGACCAGCAGCCCCTTGGCCACCAGTTTCTGGATCGCCTCGCGCAACGACGGGCGGGAAACGCCAAACTGCTCGGCCAGGGCGCGTTCGGCGGGCAGGCGCTGCCCTGAGGTCAACGTCCCCTCGAGAATCATCCCTTCCAGTCGATCGACGATATCGTCGGACAGGCGCCGTTGGCGGACCTGATCAAAAACCATCACATGCTCTCCACAAACCCCGGCACCGATTTCGGGGCGCCTATTCTGCGCCTATCCGCGGCAGCCCAACAGATATTCCTCGATTGATCCGACGCGATCTCGCCATCCGCTCATCGGCACTCGACCAAAGTTTTGCTTGGGACAAATTGACACACCCCGTATCCGGCTTTTAACCTAGCGACCAGCCATTGTAAATTGGTCTTACCAATTATCCAATGCCAGTGCTGACCAACAACAATTAGGGGTCACCCCATATGCAAACCTGGCAACAACTCTACACACCGCTTGGTAGTCTCGGCCTGTCCGCACTGGCGGCGGTCATCCCCATCGTGTTCTTCTTCCTCGCCCTCGCCGTGTTCCGCCTCAAGGGCCACGTGGCAGGCAGCATTACCCTCGGCCTGTCGATCCTGGTGGCGATCTTCGCCTTCCAGATGCCTGTCGACATGGCCCTTGCCGCAGCAGGCTATGGCTTCCTCTACGGCCTCTGGCCGATTGCCTGGATCATCGTTGCCGCGGTGTTCCTGTACAAACTCACGGTCAAGAGCGGCCAGTTCGAAGTCATCCGCAGCTCGGTGCTGTCGATCACCGACGACCAGCGCCTGCAGGTGCTGCTGATCGGCTTCTGCTTCGGTGCCTTCCTTGAGGGTGCAGCTGGCTTTGGCGCCCCTGTGGCCATCACCGCCGCACTGCTGGTGGGCCTGGGCTTCAACCCGCTGTATGCAGCCGGTCTGTGCCTGATCGCCAACACCGCGCCGGTCGCCTTCGGCGCCTTGGGTATCCCGATCATCGTCGCCGGGCAGGTGACCGGCATCGACGCCTTCCACATTGGCGCCATGACCGGCCGCCAGCTGCCGCTGCTGTCGCTGTTCGTGCCGTTCTGGCTGGTGTTCATGATGGATGGCCTGCGTGGCGTGAAAGAGACCTGGCCCGCCGCGCTGGTCGCCGGCCTGAGCTTCGCCGTGACCCAGTACTTCACCTCCAACTTCATCGGCCCGGAGCTGCCGGACATCACCTCGGCCCTGGCCAGCCTGATCGCCCTGACCCTGTTCCTCAAAGTCTGGCAGCCCAAGCGCGCGTTCGCCGAGGCCAAGGGCAGTGTCGGTGCAGCCGTGGTCAGCAGTGGCGGCAGCCAGCCTTCGCCGTACAGCTTCGGCGAGATCTTCAAGGCCTGGTCGCCATTCCTGATTCTCACCGTGCTGGTGACCATCTGGACCCTCAAGCCCTTCAAGGCCGCATTCGCGCCGGGCGGTGCGATGTACAACTTCGTGTTCAACTTCGCCATCCCGCACCTCGATCAACTGGTGATCAAGACCGCGCCGATCGTGACCGCGCCGACCGCAATGCCGGCGGTGTTCAAGCTCGACCCGATCTCCGCCACCGGCACCGCGATCTTCCTGTCGGCACTGATCTCGATGTGGGTCTTGAAGATCAACTTCAAAACTGGTCTTACCACTTTCAAAGAGACCTTCTGGGAACTGCGCTGGCCGATCCTGTCGATTGGCATGGTGCTGGCCTTCGCCTTCGTCACCAACTACTCGGGCATGTCCTCGACCATGGCGCTGGTCCTGGCCGGCACCGGCGCGGCGTTCCCGTTCTTCTCGCCGTTCCTGGGTTGGCTGGGCGTGTTCCTGACCGGCTCCGATACGTCGTCCAACGCACTGTTCAGCTCGCTGCAGGCCACCACCGCGCACCAGATCGGCGTCAGCGACACCTTGCTGGTCGCCGCCAACACCAGCGGCGGCGTGACCGGCAAGATGATCTCGCCGCAGTCGATCGCCGTGGCCTGCGCCGCCACCGGCCTGGTCGGCAAGGAGTCGGACCTGTTCCGCTTCACCGTCAAGCACAGCCTGTTCTTCGCTACCATCGTCGGCCTGATCACCCTGGTCCAGGCCTATTGGCTGACCGGTATGCTGGTTCATCACTAAAGTGACAGGGGCCGGGCGCCCTCATGCGCCCGGCAGCTCCCTCAACCCACGCTGCGAGAATCCATGATCATTTCCGCCTCCACCGACTATCGCGCCGCGGCCCAGCGCAAGCTGCCCCCCTTCCTGTTCCACTACGCCGACGGCGGCGCCTACGCCGAACACACCCTGCGCCACAACGTCTCGGACCTGGCCAGCATCGCCCTGCGCCAGCGGGTCCTGAGAAACATGTCGGAGCTGAGCCTTCAGACCCGGCTGTTCGACGAAACCCTGAGCATGCCCGTGGCCCTGGCCCCGGTCGGCCTCACCGGCATGTACGCGCGCCGTGGCGAAGTGCAAGCGGCGCGCGCGGCGGCGGCGCACGGCATTCCCTTCACCCTGTCCACGGTGTCGGTCTGCCCGATCGAGGAAGTGGCGCCGGCCATCGACCGGCCCATGTGGTTCCAGCTGTATGTCCTCAAGGACCGCGGCTTCATGCGCAACGCCCTGGAGCGCGCCAAGGCCGCCGGGGTGAAGACGCTGGTGTTCACCGTCGACATGCCCGTGCCCGGCGCCCGCTACCGCGACGCCCATTCCGGCATGAGTGGCGCCAACGGCCCGATGCGTCGCGTGCTGCAAGCCATGACCCACCCTGAATGGGCCTGGGACGTCGGCGTGATGGGACGCCCGCACGACCTGGGCAACATTTCCACCTATCGCGGCAACCCGACCGGCCTTGCCGACTACATCGGCTGGCTGGGCAACAATTTCGACCCGTCGATTTCCTGGAAGGACCTGGAGTGGATCCGCGAATTCTGGGACGGCCCGATGATCATCAAGGGCATCCTCGACGCCGATGACGCCCGCGACGCCGTGAGGTTCGGTGCCGACGGCATCGTCGTCTCCAACCACGGCGGCCGCCAGCTCGACGGCGTGCTGTCCAGCGCCCGCGCCCTGCCGGCCATTGCCGACGCGGTCAAGGGTGACTTGAAGATCCTCGCCGACTCGGGCATCCGCAGCGGCCTGGACGTGGTGCGCATGATCGCCCTGGGCGCCGACACGGTGCTGATCGGCCGCGCCTTCCTCTGGGCCCTGGCCGTGCATGGCCAGGCCGGGGTGAAGAACCTGCTGGAGCTGTTCGAGAAAGAAATGCGCGTGGCCATGGTACTGACCGGCGCCAAGTCGATCGGCGAGATCAGCCGCGATTCGCTGGTACGCGAGCTGGGCGCCTGAGCCCTTACGAAACAAACGCCTGATAGTCCGGGGCACGTCGCGCGCCAGACGCGCCGGCCCCGCGAGGAGATTGCATGAGCCTGCCCGCTGCGTTCCTGCGTGATGCCGAGCGCCTGATCCCTGCCGAACGCCGTTTCGACGACCCGACTTCGACCCTGGCCTTCGGCACCGACGCCAGTTTCTACCGGCTGATCCCCAAGCTGGTGGTGCGCGTCGAATCCGAGGACGAGGTGGTCGAGCTGATCCGCCTGGCCCAGCGCGAGCGCGTGCCGGTAACCTTCCGTGCCGCTGGCACCAGCCTTTCCGGCCAGGCCATCAGCGATTCGGTGCTGATCGTGCTGGGCGACAACTGGAACGGCCGCGAGATTCGCAACCAGGGCGAACAGATCCGCCTGCAGCCCGGGGTCATCGGTGCCCAGGCCAATGCCTGGCTGGCCCCCTATGGGCGCAAGATCGGGCCAGATCCGGCGTCGATCAATGCCTGCAAGATCGGCGGCATCGTCGCCAACAATGCCAGCGGCATGTGCTGCGGCACCGCGCAGAACACCTACCACACCCTTGCCGGCCTGCGCCTGGTGCTGGCCGACGGCACTCGCCTGGACAGCGAGGATCCGGCCAGCGTCACCGCCTTCGAACAAAGCCACGCCGCGCTGCTCGACGAACTTGCCCGCCTTGGCCGTGAGACCCGCGCCAACACCGAACTGGCCGACCGTATCCGCCACAAGTACCGGTTGAAGAACACCACCGGCCTCTCGCTCAACGCACTGGTGGACTACGACCAGCCGCTGGACATCCTTCAGCATCTGCTGGTCGGCTCCGAAGGCACCCTGGGCTTCATCAGCGCAGTCACCTACGACACCGTGCCCGACCACCCGCACAAGGCCAGCGCCCTGCTGGTGTTCCCCAGTGTCGAAAGCTGCTGCCGAGCGGTGACCGTGCTCAAGCGCCAGCCCGTGTCCGCGGGGGGGGGGGCCCCCCCCCCCCCCCCCC
>NZ_JABWRO010000197.1:0-4855 GCF_014268985.1 Pseudomonas sp. RW10S2
TCTTGTGCGCCCCTGAACGACAGGGGCGCGAGCGAGCCTCCATGCACTTTGCCAACCCCGAGCAAGCCCGCGGCTTTCTGGCCGAAAACCCTGATATCGACCTGATCGAACTGTTCATCCTCGACGCCAACGGCGTGCCGCGCGGCAAGCTGCTGCACCGTGACGAGCTGATGGCGGTGTATGAAAGCGGCCGGCCGCTGCCCAGCACCATCCTTGGCCTGACCCTCAATGGCGACGATGTGGAAAACTCGGGCCTGGTCTGGGATGTCGGCGACATCGACTGTCGCGCCTACCCCCTGGATGGCAGCCTGGTGCGCCTGCCCTGGCGCCGGGTGCCGACCGCCGCGGTGCAGGTCAGCATGCACCCTAGCGAAGGCCTGCCCGCCAGCATTGCCGACCCACGCCATGTCCTGCTGCGCACCATCGAGGCCCTGAAGGCCGACGGTTATCACCCGGTGATGGCCTGCGAGCTGGAGTTCTACCTGCTCGACCAGCAGCGCGATGCCCAGGGCCGCCCGCAACCGGCGCTCGACAGCGACGGCGGCCGGCCACGCAGCACACAGGTCTACGGCCTGCGTGAACTGGAACAGATCGAACCCTTCCTCGCCGACCTGTATGCCGCCTGCAAGGCCCAGGGCATTCCGGCGCGCACAGCGATTTCCGAATACGCACCCGGCCAGGTGGAAATCACCCTGGAGCACGGCGATGCGCTGGCAGCGATGGACCAGGCCGTGCGCTACAAGCGCCTGGTCAAGGGCGTGGCCCACGCCCACGGCATGCAGGCCTGCTTCATGGCCAAGCCCTTCGCGCAGATTGCCGGCACCGGCATGCATATGCACCTGAGCCTGGCTGACAGCGAAGGCCGCAACCTGTTCGCCAGCGAGGACCCGGCCGGCACGCCGCTGCTGCGCCAGGCTGTGGCCGGCATGCTGCGCCACCTGCGCGATTCGCTGCTGCTGTTCTGCCCCAACGCCAACTCGTTCCGCCGCTTCCAGGCCAACAGCTATGCGCCGCTGGCGCCGACCTGGGGTGTCGACAACCGCACCGTGAGCCTGCGCGTGCCCGGCGGCCCTGCCCCCAGCCGGCACATCGAGCACCGTATCTGCGGCGCCGATGCCAACCCTTATCTGGCTGCCGCGGCCATTCTCGCCGCCACGCACCAAGGCATTCGCGAACAACTGGACCCCGGTGCGCCGGTCGAGGGCAACGGCTATGCCCAGGCCACCGAGCACCTGCCCACCGACTGGCTCACCGCCCTCGATGCACTGGAGCACTCGGCCTGGGCGCGCGAAGCGCTGGGCGATGCCTTCCTCGGGGTATACCTGAAAGTCAAACGCGCCGAATACCGCCAGTTCATGGCCGAAGTCAGCGAACAGGACTGGCGCTGGTACCTGCACCAGGCCTGAGCCCTACCCTATTCAGAACAAGGAACACCCCATGAACGCAGCACTGAACAACGGCCCGGCCCAGCGCGCACCGTCCTACTACAGCGCCACCCTCAACGACAGGACCGAGTACCCGACGCTCAAGGGCACCGAACAGGTCGACGTGGCGATCATCGGTGGCGGCTTCACCGGTGTCGCCACCGCCGTGGAGCTGGCCGAGCGCGGCCTGAAGGTCGCCATCGTCGAGACCAATCGCATCGGCTGGGGCGCCAGCGGGCGCAATGGTGGCCAGGTGACTGGCAGCCTGTCCGGCGACGAGGCCATGCGCACGCAGATGCGTGACCGGCTCGGCAGCGAGGTGGACGATTTCATCTGGCACCTGCGCTGGCGCGGGCACCAGATCATCGAGCAACGCGTGGCGCGCTACGGCATCCAGTGCGATCTCAAGCGCGGCCACCTGCATGCCGCGATGAAGCCGTCGCATCTGGAGGAACTGCGCGCCTTCGAAGCCGAGGCCCAGCGCCGGGGGATGGGCGACCAGGTACAGCTGCTCGACCGCCAGGGCATCTCGCGCCACCTGCAGAGCCCGCTGTATCTCGGGGCGCTGAAGAACACGCGCAACCTGCACCTGCATCCACTCAACCTGTGCCTGGGCGAGGCGCGGGCTGCGCACAGCCTCGGCGCGCTGATCTTCGAGAATTCAGAAGTGCTGGATATCGTCCACGGTCCGCGCCCGGCGGTGGTCACTGCCAACGGCCGGATCGAGGCGCGCCAGGTATTGCTGGCGGGCGATGTGTACCACAAGCTCGAACAGCGCCAGCTCAAGGGCAAGATTTTCCCGGCCATGGGCGGCATCGTGACCACCGCGCCCCTGGGCGAGCTGGCCGAGCAGATCAACCCCGAGGACCTGGCGGTGTACGACTGTCGCTTCGTCCTCGACTACTACCGCCTGACCGCCGACAAGCGCCTGCTGTTCGGCGGCGGCGCCAACTATTCGGGGCGTGATTCGCGGGACATCGAAGCCGAGCTGCGCCCTTGCATCGAGCGCACCTTCCCGGCGCTCAAGGGCGTGCCGATCGAGTTCAAGTGGAGCTGCGCCATGGGCATCGTGGTCAACCGCATCCCACAGCTGGGCAAGCTGTCGGACAACGTTTGGTACTGCCAGGGTTACTCCGGGCATGGCATCGCGACCAGCCACATCATGGGCGAGATCATGGCCGAGGCGTTGACCGGGACGCTGGAGAAGTTCGACACCTTTGCCGCGTGCAAGCACATCAAGGTGCCGATGGGGGATTTGCTGGGCAATCCGCTGCTGTCGGTGGGGATGTGGTACTACCAGATGCTGGAAAAGTTGCGCTGAAACCAAAACCGGCCCGTTCTTGCAGGAGCGGGCCGGTGTGAATCAGGCGATCTTCTTCAGCCCAAGCTTCTTCATTTCTTCGTCGCGCAGCTCACGACGCAGGATCTTGCCGACGTTGGTGGTCGGCAGGGCATCGCGGAACTCGATGAAACGCGGCACCTTGTAGCCGGTGACGTTGGCACGCATGTGCTCCATCACCTGCTCCTTGGTCAGCGTGACACCTGGCTTGGCGACGATGAACATCTTGATCACCTCGCCCGACTTCTCGTCAGGCACGCCGATCGCGGCACATTGCAGCACGCCCGGCAGGGAAACCAGCACGTCTTCCAGCTCGTTGGGGTACACGTTGAAGCCCGAGACCAGGATCATGTCCTTCTTGCGGTCGACGATGCGCATGTAGCCGTCGGGCTGAATCACCGCGATGTCACCGGTCTTCAGCCAGCCTTCGCTGTCGAGGATCTCGGCGGTGGCGTCTTCGCGCTGCCAGTAGCCCTTCATCACCTGCGGGCCCTTGATGCACAGCTCACCGACTTCTCCCAGCGGCAGTTCCTGGCCGCTGTCGTCGATGACCTTGCACAGGGTGGACGGCACCGGAATGCCGATGGTGCCGATCTGGTTGGCTTCGGACGGGTTGACCGCCGCCACCGGGCTGGTCTCGGTCATGCCGTAACCTTCGCAGATGGCGCAGCCGGTGACCGCCTTCCAGCGTTCGGCCACGCTCAGTTGCAGGGCCATACCGCCGGAAAGCGTGACCTTCAGCGCCGAGAAGTCCAGGCTGCGGAAGGTTTCGTTGTTGCACAGGGCGACGAACAGGGTGTTCAGCCCGACGAAGCCGCTGAACTTCCACTTGCCCAGTTCCTTGACCATCGCCGGCAGGTCGCGCGGGTTGCTGATCAACACGTTGTGGTTACCGATCAGCATCATCGCCATGCAATGGAAGGTGAACGCGTAGATGTGGTACAGCGGCAGCGGCGTGATGATGATCTCGGAGCCTTCCTGCAGGTTCGAGCCCATCAGCGCGCGGCACTGCAGCATGTTGGAGACCAGGTTGCGGTGGGTCAGCATCGCGCCCTTGGCCACACCCGTAGTGCCGCCGGTGTATTGCAGCACAGCCACGTCATTGGCTTGCGGGCTGGCCTCGATGACCGGCTGGCCACGGCCCTTGGCCAGTGCATCGTTGAAGCGCACGGCCTGGGGCAGGCTGTAGGCCGGCACCATCTTCTTCACATACTTGATGACGCTGTTGATCAGCACGCGCTTGAGCGGCGGCAGCAGGTCGGCCACTTCGGTAACGATGACGTGCTTGACCTGGGTCTTGGGCAGGACCTTCTCGACCAAGTGCGCCATGTTGGCCAGGCACACCACGGCCTTGGCACCGGAATCGGTGAACTGATGCTCCAGCTCACGCGCGGTATACAGCGGGTTGGTGTTGACCACGACCAGGCCGGCGCGCATGGCACCGAACACGGCGACGGGATATTGCAGTACATTGGGCAGTTGCACGGCGATGCGATCGCCGGGCTTGAGGTCGGTGTGCTGTTGCAGCCAGGCCGCGAAAGCGCCGGACAGGGTGTACAGCTCGCCGTAGGTGAGGGTCTTGCCGAGGTTGCTGAACGCCGGTTTGTCGGCGAAGCGCTGGCAGGATTGCTTCAGTACGGCCTGGATGTTGGGGAATTCGTCAGGATTGATTTCCGCCGTAATTCCGGCTGGGTATTTATCCTTCCAAAAATGTTCGATCATGGAAGCCCACTCCTTTAGCAACAGCGAATTCTTCACGCGTCGATGCGTTTATTATTGATATGAGATGAAGGGATTCATTGCAAACCGCATCATCTGAAAGCGCGCCGAGAGTAACAGCTTTGCCTGGGGTCGCCTAGAGGGCTTCGCAAGCCTCAAGAGTCACCAAAGTGACTAAATGAACTCTATGAGTCATTTCTAGAGTATTTAATCAAATGTCGCATTGCGGTGCGTGCGGCAGCCGACTCGGTCGCTGTAGGAGCGGGCTTGTCCCGCGATCGGGCGCGAAGCGGCCGCAAGCCAGGCAGTCGAGATCGTCCTGATAAATCTCGGTGCCAGGTTCTACGGCCGCTTCGCGCCCGATCGCGGGACG
>NZ_JABWRO010000198.1:0-4765 GCF_014268985.1 Pseudomonas sp. RW10S2
GGGGGGGCCGCCGTTCTTGAAACTGCGGAAGTTGGCGTCGTTCATCAGGCGGATGTTGCAGCGCTGAGAGCACTCGATAACGACGATGTCATCCTCGTTGAGGTGCTCGCGCTGGTGGACGAATTTCATGTGGGGCTCCGCGAGGTTGGAATTCTGCAAACGCCCAAGATACCACGATGTCAGGGTACACTGGCGGGCTGGACGGCCGGGCCAGGGAGAAATCTGCCAAAGCAGGGAGCAAAACCGCCCGGACGTTGTCGAACGATTTCTTTGATTGGCAGAGGTGCAACGGATGAAGTGGGTGATGGCGGCGGTGACGCTGGTACTGGGTGGTTGCGTCAGCGTCTCGGAACTGGAGCAGTCGCGAGAGACGCTGGACGTAATCTCCGGCAAGACGCCGCGTGCGTATGCCGATTGCGTCAAGCAGAAGCTGGGCGACAGCCGTGATCCGCTGGTGGAAGAGTCACGTGGTGAAGGTCTGCGTCTGATCGTTCCGCAGAAGCTCAGTGCCGGTGTCGGCCCGGCAGCCCTCGTCGATATCGACAAGCGTGGCAGCGGTAGCGCCATCAAGCTGCATGAACGGTTGAACAACTTCCCTCTGCGCCTGGGTGATGTGCGCAGCGCAGCCACCCAGTGCATCTCCGGTTCTTGATCCAGCGCAAGCAATACCTCGTTAGGCGGGCAATCAAGGCCTTGTGACTTGTAGGGACATTGTTCCGGTTTACCTATCCGGACTAGTATCCATTTCCTTATGTCTTTTAAGACTAAGCTTATAACAAGGAAATGGAGTGTCCCTGATGAACCCGATGAGTCGCGTCTTGATCGGCAGCCTGCTGATCCTGGCCTGGCCCGCGGCGCATGCCGTCGATGGCCAGAAAATCTTCACCCAGGGCGGGCAGAATCCTGCCGCAATGGCCTGCCTTGGTTGCCACGGCCCGGACGGCAAGGGTATCGCCGCCGCCGGTTTTCCCCGCCTGTCCGGCTTGTCTGCCGGGTACCTGAGCAAGCAACTCGATGACTTTCGTTCGGGCAGCCGCAAGCAGCCGGTCATGGAGCCGCTGGCCAAGGCGCTGAGCGACGAGGAAATTCGTGCGGTCAGCGCTTGGCTGTCCACTCAGCCTTCCGACCCGGTTACGGGGGCGCGCCGTCAGCAAATAGCCAGCAATCCCACCGAGCGCCTGGCCTTGTATGGCGACTGGAATCGGGAGATTCCTGGTTGTGTGCAGTGCCATGGCCCAGGTGGTGCGGGAGTTGGCGAGCACTTTCCACCGCTGGCCGGACAGCCGGCGGCTTATCTGGTTGCACAGCTCAATGCCTGGCGCGACGGCAGCAGGCGCAATGACCCCAACCAACTGATGGTCGGTGTGGCCAAGGCCATGACCGATGCCGAGGTGACGGCAATCGCCGACTACTTCGCCCACGCCGCCCACCAGGAGGTCGCGCCATGAAAGCCCTGATCGCAGCATTGTGGCTCAGCGCAGGCGTCACCCAGGCGGCGGAGATCGCCATGTCAGACCAGTCGCAGCTCAAGGTGCCCGGCAGCCAGGCCACGCCGGTATTCGTGCCGCCCGCAGAAAGCGAGTTGCCGGACAACGCGTTCGGCCAGATGGTCCGCCAGGGGCATGCGTTGTTCGTCGATACCCGCCGCTTGATGCCTGAGGCTGTCGGCAATGGCATGAACTGCAGCAACTGCCACCTCGACCAGGGTCGCATGGCTCACTCCGCGCCGCTGTGGGGCGCTTATCCGATGTATCCCGCCTATCGCAAGAAAAACGACAAGGTCAACACTTACGCCGAACGTATCCAGGGCTGTTTCCAGTTCAGCATGAACGGCAAGCCGCCGGCCGCCGACAGCCCGCAGATGACCGCGCTCAGCGTCTATAGCTACTGGCTGGCGACCGGCACCCGCACGGGAGTGGAAACGCCCGGTCGTGGTTATCCGGAGGTGCCGCAACCCAAGGACGGCTATGACTTCAAGCGCGGCGAACAGGTGTACAGCGAGCAATGTGCGATCTGCCACGGTGGCAAGGGCGAGGGGCAGAAGGTCGCGGGTGAATACGTCATGCCGCCGTTGTGGGGACGTGATGCCTACAACTGGGGGGCCGGGATGCACCGGATCAACACCGCCGCGTCCTTCATCAAGCACAACATGCCGCTGGGCAAGCCGGGCAGCCTGAGTGACCAGCAGGCGTGGGACGTCGCGGCATGGATCAATCGCCATGAGCGCCCGCAGGATCCGCGTCTGGTGGAGGGCTCCATCGAGAAGACCCGGGTGAAGTTTCATGCCAACGACGGCGTCAACCTGTATGGGCAAAAGGTCGAGGGTGTATTGATCGGGCAGGGCACGGGCGGCTGAACACCGCGCACCTGTCATATTCTCGCCGTGCCGCTGTCACTGCCCTGCAATCGCCTGCAGGTTGCAATGTCGCATCTTCCTGAAGGAGTGCGGCCATGGAACTCTGTGTGATCGGGGCGGGGTATGTGGGGCTGGTCACGGCGGCCTGTTTTGCGCAAATGGGCAATCGCGTGGTCTGTCTGGAGCATGATCGCGCGCGCCTGGCCCAGTTGCGTCAGGGGCAGTGCCCGATCTACGAGCCCGGGCTTGCTACGCTCGTGCAGGAGGGCCTGCACAGTGGCCTGTTGAGTTTCACCGAGCACTGGGATCATGCGGTGGCGCGGGTCGATGTGGTGTTCATCGCCGTGGGCACGCCCAGCCATGAAGACGGCTCGGCGGACCTGCAGCACGTGCTGGCGGTGGCCGACAGCCTTGGGCGGCACATGATGCGCCCATGCCTGGTGGTGAACAAGTCGACCGTGCCGGTGGGAACGGCCGAGCGGGTCGCGCGCCAGGTCAACAGTGGCCTGCGCGAGCGAGGGGCCAGTTTCACGGTGTCGGTGGCGAGCAATCCGGAGTTTCTCAAGGAGGGCAGCGCCGTCGAGGACTTCATGCGTCCCCAGCGCATCATCATCGGCACCGACAGTGATGCCGCCACTCAATGCCTGCAGCGCCTGTACGCGCCCTTTGTGCGTAATCGGGAGCGCGTGCTGGTCATGAGCCCGCGTGCCGCCGAATTCAGCAAGTATGCTGCCAACGCCTTCCTGGCCACCAAGATTTCCTTCGTCAACGAACTGGCGGGCCTGTGTGCCGAGCTGGACGTGGATATCGAGCAGGTACGTCGCGGGATCGGCAGCGACCGGCGCATCGGCAGCGATTTCATCTACGCGGGCTGCGGCTATGGCGGTTCATGCTTTCCAAAGGATGTGCGTGCGCTGATCCATACGGCCGAGCAGCACGGCTACCAGCCGGCGATCCTGCGTGCGGTCCAGGCGCGCAACGCGCAGCAGAAGACCTTGTTGTTCCAGGCGCTGCAGCAGTACTTCGGCAGCAGCTTGCGCGGGCGCAATGTGGCGTTGTGGGGCTTGGCGTTCAAGCCTGGCACCGATGACCTGCGCGAAGCACCCAGCCTGGTGCTGCTCGACGCCCTGCTGGCAGCCGGGGCACGGGTCCGGGCCTGTGACCCGGCCGCGCTGGCAGGGGCGGCGGCGGCTTATCCGCAGGCGCTGGCCAGTGGTCAATTGCAGTTGGGCGATGATCCCTATGCTTGCGTGGAGAGCGCGGATGCACTGGTTCTGGTGACCGAATGGAAGCAGTTCCGCCAGCCAGATTTTCGTCGGATCAGGGGCCTGATGCGTATGCCGGTACTGTTCGACGGGCGTAATATTTACGATCCGTCGGAACTATCTACACTGGGTTATCTCTATCATGGCATCGGTCGGCCGCAGGTGGGGCATTGTAAGGTGACTGCCGCCTGATTAGACTGCGCCGAATACCACAGGCCCAGCCCTTGTTTAAGGATGTATATGATCAAAAAATGCTTGTTCCCGGCAGCCGGTTACGGCACCCGCTTCCTGCCCGCTACCAAAGCCATGCCCAAGGAAATGCTGCCGGTGGTGAACAAGCCACTGATCCAGTATGGCGTTGAAGAGGCCTTGGACGCCGGTCTGAACGAGATCTCCATCGTCACCGGGCGCGGCAAGCGCGCGCTGGAAGACCATTTCGACATCAGCTATGAGCTGGAAAATCAGATCAAGGGCACCGACAAGGAAAAATACCTGGTCGGTATCCGTCGTCTGCTCGACGAGTGCTCGTTCTCCTACACCCGCCAGACCGAAATGAAGGGCCTGGGCCACGCCATCCTCACCGGTCGTCCTCTGATCGGCGATGAGCCGTTCGCCGTGGTCCTGGCGGACGACCTGTGCGTCAACCCTGAAGGTGACGGTGTACTGACGCAGATGGTCAAGCTGTACAACCAGTTCCGCTGCTCGATCGTCGCCATCCAGGAAGTCGATCCGCAGGAAACCAACAAGTACGGCGTGATTGCTGGCGACATGATCCGCGACGACATCTTCCGCGTGACCAACATGGTCGAGAAGCCCAAGCCTGAAGATGCGCCATCGAACCTGGCGATCATTGGCCGCTACATCCTGACCCCGGATATCTTCGATATCATCGCCAACACCGAGCCGGGCAAGGGTGGGGAGATCCAGATCACCGACGCGCTGATGCAGCAGGCACAGAACGGCTGTGTCATCGCGTACAAGTTCAAGGGCAAGCGTTTCGACTGCGGCGGCGCCGAAGGCTATATCGACGCCACCAACTTCTGCTTCGAGAACTACTACAAGACTGGCAAGGCCTACTGAGTCCGAGCCTGCGCTGCAGCGCCATTTTCTTGTTGTATGGCGCTTGCAGCGCGTCACGAAAAGA
>NZ_JABWRO010000199.1:0-4651 GCF_014268985.1 Pseudomonas sp. RW10S2
CCTGTGGGAGCGGGCTCGTCCCGCGATGAGGCCGCCAGCAACCCTGCAACACCCTGCGTGACCTGAAAAAACAATTACAAGACAGAGGACCGCTTCCCATGACACCCGAGCACATCGATTCCATCAGCAAGCACCCCGACTTCCAGCAACTGATCCGCCGCAAGCGCCGCCTCAACGGCAGCCTCACCCTCACCATGCTCGCCGCCTACTACGGCTTCGTGCTGCTGGTGGCCTTCGCCCCCGGTCTGCTCGGTCAGTCGCTCAGTGGCGGCGTCACCAGCGTCGGCATGCTGGTGGGGGTGCTGATGGTGCTGTTGTCGTTCGCCCTGACCGGCATCTACATGCACCGTGCCAACCGCGTCATCGACCCGCTCAACGACAAGGTTCGCCAGGAGTGCGCGCAATGAACTGGACTGCCATCTCGATGTTCATGGTGTTCGTCTGCTTCACCCTGCTGGTGACCCGCTGGGCCGCGGCGCGCACGCGCTCGACCAGTGATTTCTACACGGCAGGCGGCGGCCTGACCGGGATGCAGAACGGCCTGGCGATCGCGGGCGACATGATCAGCGCCGCGTCCTTCCTCGGCATCTCGGCAATGATGTTCATGAACGGCTACGACGGCCTGCTCTACGCCCTGGGCGTACTCGCCGGCTGGCCGATCATCCTGTTCCTGATCGCCGAGCGCCTGCGCAACCTGGGCAAGTACACCTTCGCCGACGTGGTCTCCTATCGTCTGGCCCAAGCCCCGGTGCGCCTGAGCGCAGCGTTCGGCACACTGACCGTCGCGCTGTTGTACCTGGTGGCGCAGATGGTCGGTGCCGGCAAGCTGATCGAGTTGCTGTTCGGTATCAGCTACCTCTACGCCGTCACCCTGGTAGGCGTACTGATGGTGCTGTACGTGACCTTCGGCGGCATGCTCGCCACCACCTGGGTGCAGATCATCAAGGCGGTGATGCTGCTGTCAGGCACCACCTTCATGGCGTTCATGGTGCTCAAGCATTTCGGTTTCAGCACCGAGGCAATGTTCGCCAGCGCCGTGGCGGTGCATGCCAAGGGCCAGGCGATCATGGCCCCCGGGGCACTGCTGTCCAACCCCATCGACGCCATCTCGCTGGGCCTGGGCATGATGTTCGGCACCGCCGGGCTGCCACACATCCTCATGCGCTTCTTCACCGTCAGCGACGCCAAGGAAGCACGCAAGAGCGTGTTCTACGCCACAGGCTTCATCGGCTACTTCTACCTGCTGCTGATCGTCATCGGTTTCGGCGCCATCGTCATGGTGGGGACCGAGCCGGCCTACCGAGACGCCAGCGGCGCGATCATCGGCGGCGGCAACATGGTCGCCGTGCACCTGGCCCAGGCCGTGGGTGGCAACCTGTTCCTGGGCTTCATCTCGGCGGTGGCCTTCGCCACGATTCTTGCCGTGGTCGCAGGCCTGGCGCTGTCCGGTGCCTCGGCGATCTCCCACGACCTCTATGCCTGCGTCGTGCGCAAGGGCCAGGCCAGCGAGCAGGAAGAAATGCGCATGTCGCGCATCGCTACTCTGCTGATCGGCCTGCTCGCGGTGCTGCTGGGGTTGCTGTTCGAATCGCAGAACATTGCCTTCCTCTCTGGCCTGGTGCTGGCGATCGCCGCCTCGGTCAACTTCCCGGTGCTGCTGCTCTCGATGTTCTGGAAGGGCCTGACCACCCGTGGCGCAGTAGCCGGCAGCATGGCCGGGCTGGTCTCGGCCATCGTGCTGGTGGTGCTGGGCCCGGCGGTGTGGGTCAACGTGCTGCACAACGAGCGCGCGCTGTTCCCCTACAGCAACCCGGCGCTGTTCTCCATGAGCCTGGCCTTCCTCGGTGCCTGGGCCTTCTCGGTCACCGACAGCTCGCAACGGGCCAGCGAAGAACGTGGCCGCTACCTGGGCCAGTTCATTCGCTCCATGACCGGGATCGGCGCCGCGGGCGCCAGCAAGCACTGAACCCTTGAACCTCGAATGTCGGATATAACAACAATGAACCACACTCGTCTCAAGTCGGCCGCCTGGCTGGCCACCCTCGCCCTGCCCTTGCCCGCCATGGCGGATTTCATCGCTGACAGCCACGCCCGCGTCGAGCTGCGCAACCACTACATCAACCGCGACTTCCGCCAGTCCAATGCGCCGCAAGCCAAGGCCGAGGAATGGGCCCAGGGTTTCACCGCACGCTTCGAATCGGGCTTCAGCGAGGGCCCGGTAGGGCTGGGCGTGGATGCCATGGGGCAACTGGGGATCAAGCTCGACTCCAGCCGCGACCGGCGCAACACTGGCCTGCTGCCCTTCGGCCCGCACAGCCTGGAGCCGGTGGACGATTACAGCGAGCTGGGGCTGACCGGCAAGCTGCGGGTATCGAAGAGCACCTTGCGCCTGGGCACCCTGCAGCCGATTCTGCCCGTGGTGGTGTACAACGACACCCGCCTGCTGTCATCGACCTTCCAGGGCGGCCTGCTGACCAGCCAGGAGCTTGAGGGGCTGACCGTCAACGCCGGACGCCTGACCAAGGCCAACCTGCGCGACTCCTCCGGGCGCGACGACATTGGCTACGGCGCGGCCAGCAGCGACCACTTCGACTTCGGTGGCGGCAGCTACGCGATCACCCCGCAGACCAGCGTCAGCTACTACTACGCCAAGCTCGACGAGATCTACCGCCAGCAGTACCTGGGCCTGCTGCACACCCAGCCACTGGGCGAGGGTTTGAGCCTGCGCAGCGACCTGCGCTACTTCGACAGCCGCGGCGACGGCGCCGAACGCGCCGGGCGCATCGACAACCGCAACTTCAACGCCATGTTCACCCTGGGCGTGAAGGCCCACAAGTTCACCGCCACCTGGCAGCAGATGTCCGGCGACAGCGCGTTTCCGTTTCTCAACGGCGGCGACCCCTACACCGTCAACCTGGTCACCTACAACACTTTCACCCGCGCAGGTCTCGACTCCTGGCAGGTGCGCTACGACTACGACTTCGTCGCGATGGGCATTCCGGGCCTGAGCTTCATGACCCGCTATACCGACGGTCGCCACGCCGAAACCGCGACCCTCAGCAATGGCCGCGAACGCGAGCGCGACACCGACATCACCTACGTCATCCAGAGCGGCCCGTTCAAGGACGTCAGCCTGCGCTGGCGCAACGTCACCTTCCGTTCCGGCAATGGCCTGACCAACGCCGTGGACGAGAACCGCCTGATCATCGGCTACACCCTGGCGCTGTGGTAACCGCGCCCCTCAAAGGAGAACAGCATGTCTGAAGCCCACACCCTGCAGAGCTTCATCGCCGGCCGCTGGATCGGCCAGCACGGCGCCCAGGCCCTGCGCAGCGCCCTCGACGGGCAAGTACTTGCCTACAGCCACGAAGAACGCCCGGACTTCGCCGAAGCGCTGGATTTCGGCCGCCGCCAGGGCCTCGCCGGGCTCATGGCCCTGGATTTTCAACAGCGCGCCGCACGCCTGAAGGCCCTGGCGCTGTACCTGGCCGAGCGCAAGGAACAGCTCTACGCCCTCTCCCACCACAGCGGCGCGACCCGTGCCGACAGCTGGATCGACATCGAAGGCGGCAATGCCACGCTGTTTTCCTACTCCGGTATCGGCTCCCGCGAGTTGCCCTCGGGCAACCTGCTGCACGAAGGCCCGGCCATCCCGCTGGGCAAGCAAGGGCGTTTCGCCGGCAGCCATATCCTGGTGCCACGGGCAGGCGTGGCGGTGCACATCAACGCCTTCAACTTCCCGATCTGGGGCATGCTGGAGAAGTTCGCGCCGACCTTCCTCGCCGGCATGCCGTGCATCGTCAAGCCCGCGACGTCCACCAGCTACCTGACCGAAGCCGTGGTGCGCCTGATCGACGAATCCGGCCTGCTGCCGCCCGGCAGCCTGCAACTGGTGATCGGCAGCACCGGCGATCTGCTCGAGCGCCTGCAGGGCCAGGACCTGGTGACCTTCACCGGCTCCGCCGACACCGCCGCCAAGCTGCGCATGACGCCGAACCTGGTGCGCAACTCGGTGCCCTTCACGGCTGAAGCCGACTCGCTGAACTGCGCCATCCTCGGGCCGGATGTAACCCCGGACGACGAGGAGTTCGACCTGTACATCAAAGAGGTGGTGCGCGAGATGACCACCAAGGCAGGCCAGAAGTGCACGGCCATTCGCCGCGCCATCGTGCCGGCCAGGCACCTGGATGCCGTCGCCACCCGCCTGCGCGAACGCCTGGCCAAGGTGGTGGTGGGCGATCCGGCGGTCGAAGGCGTACGCATGGGCGCGCTGGCCTCCCACGACCAGCAGCGTGATGTCGGCGAGCGCGTGCGCAGCCTGCTGCAAAGCTGCGACCAACTGTTCGGCGCCAGCGACGGTTTTTCGCCGGTGGGCGAAGGCGTGGCCGAAGGTGCGTTCTTCGCCCCGACCCTGCTGCACGCACGCGACCCGCACGCCGAGGGCGGCGCCCACGATATCGAGGCGTTCGGCCCGGTCAGCACCCTGATGGCCTACGACGACCTGGACGAAGCCCTGGCCCTGGCCGCACGAGGCAAGGGCAGCCTGGTGGCGACCCTGGTGACCCGCGACCGCGCCATCGCCGCCAAGGCCATTCCCGCGGCCGCCGCCTGGCACGGCCGTCTGCTGGTGCTCGACCGCGAGGCTGCGCCC
>NZ_JABWRO010000002.1:0-113611 GCF_014268985.1 Pseudomonas sp. RW10S2
CCTCTTCGCGGGCAAGCCCGCTCCTACAGGGTCCTCAGCATGGTTTAGAGAGGCTACATCATGCACCAATGGATCAATGCCCTCGCCGACCATCAGTCCCGCGGCGAACCCTGCATCCTGGTGACCATCATCGAGGAGCGCGGCTCCACGCCACGCAACGCGGGGTCGAAGATGGTGGTCAGCGCCAGCAGCCTGTTCGACACCATCGGTGGCGGACACCTGGAGTTCAAGGCCCTGCACATCGCCCGGCAGATGCTCGCCGAGCAGCGCAGCACACCGCATCTGGAGCGCTTCAGCCTGGGCGCGAGCCTGGGCCAGTGCTGCGGCGGCGTCACGGTGCTGTTGTTCGAACCCATGTCGCCGGTGCAGGCGCAGGTCGCGGTGTTCGGCGCGGGCCATGTCGGCCGGGCTCTGGTACCCTTGCTCGCCGCGCTGCCCTGCCGGGTGCGCTGGATCGATTCGCGCGAGCAGGAATTCCCACCGCTTGTCCCCCACGGGGTGACCAAGGTGGTCAGCGAAGAGCCGGTCGACGAAGTGGCCGAACTGCCGCCAGGCAGCTACTGCATCGTCATGACCCACAATCACCAGCTCGACCTGGAGCTGACCGCCGCCATCCTCAAGCGCAACGACTTCACCTGGTTCGGCCTGATCGGCTCGAAGACCAAACGGGTCAAGTTCGAACACCGCCTGCGCGAGCGCGGCTACGACGATGCCGTGCTGGCACGCATGCGCTGCCCCATGGGCCTGCCGGAGGTCAAGGGCAAGCTGCCCATCGAGATCGCGGTGTCCATTGCCGGCGAAATCATCGCCACCTACAACGCCTGCTTCGGCCAGCATGACGCTGGCGCCAATGCAGGCCCCATTGCCCAGTTGCTGCCGCCCTCCCGGCGCAGCCAAGCCATTTGACGAGCGCTTTATGACCGCAACCCGCAAAGCCTACCGAGCCGCCATCCTGCACAGCATTGCCGACCCTGCCGAGGTTGGCCTGGAGGCCTCCCACGAATACTACGAAGACGGCCTGCTGGTGGTCGACGAAGGCCGCATCAGCGCCCTGGGACACGCCACCGACCTGCTGCCGACCCTCGACGCCGATATCGAA
Source organism: Pseudomonas sp. RW10S2 (assembly GCF_014268985.1). Lineage (NCBI taxonomy): Bacteria > Pseudomonadati > Pseudomonadota > Gammaproteobacteria > Pseudomonadales > Pseudomonadaceae > Pseudomonas > Pseudomonas sp. RW10S2. The sequence goes on from NZ_JABWRO010000002.1 coordinate 1,100, forward strand.
GTGGTGCACTACCAGGACGCCCTGATCACCCCAGGCTTCATCGACACCCATATCCATTTCCCGCAGACCGGCATGATCGGCTCCTACGGCGAGCAACTGCTGGACTGGCTGAACACCTACACCTTCCCTTGCGAAAAGCAGTTCGCCGACAAGGCTCATGCCGACAAGGTGGCGAAGATCTTCCTGCAGGAACTGCTGCGCAACGGCACCACCACCGCGCTGGTGTTCGGCAGCGTGCACCCGGAGTCGGTCAACGCCCTGTTCGAGGAGGCCGAGCGCCTGGACCTGCGCCTGATCGCCGGCAAGGTGATGATGGACCGCAACGCCCCCGACTACCTGACCGACACCGCCGAATCGAGCTACAGCGAGAGCAAGGCGCTGATCCAGCGCTGGCATGGCAAGGCTCGCCTGCACTATGCGGTGACGCCGCGCTTCGCGCCCACCAGCACGCCTGAACAGCTGGCCATGGCCGGACAATTGCTCAAGGAACATCCGGGCGTGTACCTGCACACCCACCTGTCGGAGAACCTCAAGGAGATCGACTGGGTCAAGGAGCTGTTCCCCGAACGCAAGGGCTACCTGGACGTCTACGACCACTTCGAACTGCTGGGCGAGCGCTCGGTGTTCGCCCACGGCGTGCACCTGTGCGACGAGGAATGCCAGCGCCTGGCCGAGACCGGCTCGGCCGTGGCCTTCTGCCCGACGTCCAACCTGTTCCTGGGCAGCGGCCTGTTCAACCTGCCCCAGGCCGAGCGTTTCAAGGTCAATGTCGGGCTGGGCACCGACGTGGGTGCCGGAACCAGTTTCTCGCTGCTCAACACACTGAACGAGGCGTACAAGGTGATGCAGCTGCAGGGCGCGCGCCTGCACCCGTACAAGTCGCTGTACCTGGCCACCCTCGGTGGAGCCCGCGCCCTGCGCCTGGACGACCGCATCGGCAGCCTGCGCGCCGGCAACGATGCCGATTTCGTGGTGCTCGACTACAAGGCCACGCCGCTGCTGGACTACCGCATCCAGCAATCCAACAGCATCGAGGAGACCTTGTTCGTGCTGACCACCCTGGGCGATGACCGTACCGTGCGCGAGACCTTCGCCGCGGGGCGCTCGGTACATCGGCGCTGATGCACAAAGGGCCGCTGCGCGGCCCATCGCGGGACGAGCCCGCTCCTACAGAGAAAGCACCGGGCCCGAGGGATGTGCTGTACCTGAACTGCCGCAAAGGTTGGATTCATGTCCAACTTGGCAGCAGTCCATACCTGTGGGAGCGGGCTGGTCCCGCGATGGGCTGCACAGCAGCCCTCGGTCATTCATTCAGGCAAACGATCAACCCTTGGCGGCAGCCTTGGGTTTTTTCAGCAGGTGCGAGAACACCGCATGCAGGTCGTCCGATGCGCTGTCTTCGTCAAGGTTGAGCTTGCTGTCGATATGATCCATGTGATGCATCATCAGGCTCACCGCCTGCTCGGCATCCCGCGCCTCGATGGCGTCGATCAGTTGCATGTGCTCGTCGTACGAGCAATGCGAGCGGTTGCCGCTTTCGTACTGGGCGATGATCAACGACGTTTGCGACACCAGGCTGCGCTGGAAGCTGACCAGCGGCGCATTGCCGGCCGCCTCGGCCAGCTTGAGGTGGAACTCGCCGGAAAGGCGGATGCCAGCGCCACGGTCGCCACGCGAGAAGCTGTCGCGCTCATCGCGGACCATCTGGCGCAGCTCGTTGAGTTGCTCGTCGGTGGCATGCTGCACCGCAAGCTCGGTGATGGCGCGCTCGACCATGCGCCGGGAGAAGAACACCTGGCGCGCCTCCTCCACGGTGGGGCTGGCCACGACCGCGCCACGGTTGGGGCGCAGCAGCACCACGCTTTCATGGGCCAGACGCGACAAGGCGCGACGGATGATGGTGCGGCTGACGCCGAAGATCTCGCCCAGCGCTTCCTCACTCAACTTGGTGCCCGGCGCCAGGCGCTGTTCGAGGATGGCCTCGAAAATGTGCGCATAGACGATGTCGTCCTGGGTACCGCTGCGGCCGGCCTTGGCTGTGCGCGCAGGTTTCTTCAGAGGTTGCAGCTGTTCGTTCATGGGCACTCGAGCACAAGGGATCGGCCAGTGGAACCTCGACTGTAATACCTGTCAGAGGGTGGCTGGCAAGTCCTGGGGTGAAAAAAGGGATCAAGGTATCTGCGCATTGTACACAGGCTGAGCCGTTTCTGCAGGTGGCCAATTCCCATATAGCTGCGTTGACGCAGATTGTGCGCACAAAAGATAAAACATTATTTGCATTCTTTGTACACAAAAGCATAATCCACCGAGCAACTTCTTGACCCATAAGTCAACAAAACCGTCAGACGTCTGCCACCCCCTCGCGGAGCCGCCAAGTGCATGCGCAGGACCAAGGCTCCAGAACAACAAGAAAGACTTGAGGAGTACTCGCTGTGGAAAGCCGCAAATCCGAAGCCCCAACGCTGGATCTCGCTGCGTCGCCCCGACCGGGATGGCTGGAGCGGATCTTCAAACTCCGGCACCACGGCACGACCGTCAGGACCGAAATGATCGCCGGGATGACCACCTTCATCACCATGGCCTACATCATCTTCGTCAACCCCAACATCATGGCCGACGCTGGCATCGATCACGGTGCCGCCTTCGTCGCCACCTGCATCGCCGCCGCCCTGGGCTGTCTGCTGATGGGCCTGTACGCCAACTGGCCAGTGGGCCTGGCGCCCGGCATGGGGCTCAACGCCTTCTTCACCTACACCGTGGTCGGCACCATGGGCTACACCTGGGAGGCGGCGCTGGGCGCCGTGTTCGTCTCCGGCGCGCTGTTCATGTTGCTGACCCTGTCACGGGTGCGCGAGTGGCTGCTCAACAGCATTCCGGTGAGCCTGCGCCATGCCATGGGTGCCGGGGTCGGACTGTTCCTCGGGCTGATCGGCCTGAAGACCGCCGGCATCATCGTCGACAGCCCGGCGACGCTGATCAAGCTGGGCTCGCTGCATGAACCCGGACCGCTGCTGGCGGCCGTGTGCTTCCTGATGATCGCGGTGCTGAGCTACCACCGAGTGTTCGGTGCCATTCTCATCAGCATCATCGCCGTGACCCTGGCCGGCTGGGGCCTGGGCCTGGTGCAGTATGGCGGGGTGTTCTCGCTGCCACCGAGCCTGGCACCGACCTGGATGGCCATGGACGTGGCCGGCGTCTTCAACGTCAGCATGATCAGCGTGGTACTGGCCTTCCTGTTCGTGCATATGTTCGACACCGCCGGCACCCTGATGGGCGTGGCGCAGCGGGCGAACCTGGTGGCCCCGGACGGGCGTATCGAGAACCTGTCGCGCGCCCTGAAGGCCGACAGCGCCTCCAGCGTGTTCGGCGCCGCAGTGGGCGTACCGCCGGTGACCAGCTACGTGGAAAGTGCCGCCGGGGTTGCCGCGGGCGGGCGCACCGGCCTGACGGCGGTGGTGGTCGGCCTGCTGTTCGTCGCGGCGATGTTCTTCGCCCCGCTGGCCGGGATGATCCCCGCCTATGCCACGGCCGGCGCGCTGATCTACGTGGCGATGCTGATGATGGGCAGCATGGCGCACATCAACTGGGACGAGGCGACCGACAGCATCCCGGCGATCGTCACCGCGATCATGATGCCGCTGACCTTTTCGGTGGCCGACGGCATCGCCCTGGGCTTCATCAGTTACGTCGTGCTCAAGGCCGGGACCGGCAAGTACAAGGAAATTTCCGCAAGCCTGTGGGTGCTGTGCGTGATCTTCATCGCCAAGTTCGTGTTCCTCTGACACGTCGCCGGGCCCGCAACGGGCCCGGACCACCCCGGCCGTCAGGATTTTTTCTGACACCCAATTGGTCGCCGCCCCCCTGGATGGATTAAAGTATCACCCCCTGCCCGGCAACCGCCCTCCCCCAAGCGCCCGGCCCATTTCCAGGAACCGCCGACGATGGAACACCGTGAAGCGCTGATCGCGCTGCGCACCTTTCTCTCCTCCCAGATCCTTGGCCAGGAGAAGCTGGTCGACCGCCTGCTGATCGTCCTGCTCGCCGACGGGCACATGCTGGTCGAGGGCGCACCGGGCCTGGCCAAGACCAAGGCCATCAAGGAGTTGGCCGAGGGCATCGAGGCGCAATTCCACCGTATCCAGTTCACCCCCGACCTGCTGCCGGCCGATATCACCGGCACCGAGATCTATCGCCCGGAAACCGGCAGCTTCGTGTTCCAGCAAGGGCCGATCTTCCACAACCTGGTCCTGGCAGACGAGATCAACCGCGCCCCGGCCAAGGTGCAATCGGCCCTGCTCGAGGCCATGGCCGAGCGCCAGGTCAGCGTGGGCCGCAGCACCTACGAGCTGTCGCCGCTGTTCCTGGTCATGGCCACGCAGAACCCGATCGAGCAGGAAGGCACCTACCCGCTGCCCGAAGCGCAACTCGACCGTTTCCTCATGCACGTGAAAATCGGCTTCCCCGACGCGGCCGTCGAACGTCGCATTCTCCAGCAGGCCCGTGGCGAAGCGCTGGGCGGCGAGGTCAAGCCGGAGCGCCAGGTCAGTCAGCAGGCGATCTTCGCCGCACGCAAGGAAATCCTCGGCCTGTACATGGCCGATGCCGTGGAGGAATACCTGGTGCAACTGGTCATGGCCACGCGCACCCCGGCCAAGTTCGACGGCGAACTGGCCGACTGGATCGCCTACGGCGCCAGCCCCCGTGGCTCGATCGCCCTGGACCGCTGCGCACGTGCCCATGCCTGGCTGGCCGGGCGCGACTTCGTCAGCCCGGAAGATATCCAGGCCGTGCTGTTCGACGTGCTGCGCCACCGTGTCATCCTGTCGTTCGAAGCCGAAGCTGCGGGCATCGACCAGGACCGGGTGGTGCAGCGTATCCTCGACGTCGTCGCCGTCGCCTGACCCGCATGCCCGCCACGCACCTCGCCGAACCCGGCATCCGCATCGGCCTGGCCGAGCTGATCGACATGCGCCACCGCGTGCGCGAGATCCAGCTGTTCTCCCGGCCCGGCCAGCGCAGCCCGCTGGTGGGCCTGCACCACTCCAAGCTGCGCGGACGTGGGGTCGACTTCGACCAGGTGCGCGTGTACCAGGCCGGCGACGACGTGCGCAACATCGACTGGCGTGTCACCGCACGCACCCAAGAGCCCCACACCAAGCTCTTCCATGAAGAGCGCGAACGGCCGATCTTCATCATGGTCGAGCAGAGCCAGCGCCTGTTCTTCGGCTCGGGCCTGATGTTCAAGTCGGTGCTCGCGGCCCAGGCTGCGGCGCTGTTCGGCTGGGCGGCGCTGGGCCATAACGATCGCATCGGCGGGCTGGTGTTCGGCGACAACGAACACCACGAGATCAAGCCCCGACGCAGCAAGCAGAGCCTGCTGCAACTGCTCAACCGCCTGGCCAAGGTCAACCAGTCGCTGCACACCGAAGCGCTACCCCAATCCGACAGCCTGGGCCTGGCACTGCGCCGCGCGCGCGAAGTGCTGCGCCCCGGCAGCCTGGCCATCGTCATCTGCGACGAACGCGCACTCACCCCAGCCGTCGAACAGCACCTGGCGATGCTCTCACGCCACTGCGACGTGCTGCTGATGCCGGTCTCCGACCCGCTCGACCACGCGCTGCCCGCCGCCGGCCTGCTACGCTTCGCCCAACGCGGCGCGCACCTGGAGCTCGACACCCTGGACGCCAACCTGCGCCAGCTCTATCGCCAACAGGCCGAAGCACGCATCGAACGCTGGGAACTGCTGGCGCAGAAAATGCGCGTGGTGCTGATGCCGTTGAGCACCCAGAGCGAAATGATCGAGCAGTTGCGCGAGTACCTCAACCAGCGTCCGGGAAGCGGCCAATGAACCCGCTCGACCAGTTGCAACCGCTGATCGCCCCGCCGGCCATCGGTCTGTGGCCACCGGCGCCGGGCTGGTGGCTGCTGCTGGCCCTGCTGCCGCTGCTCGGCTGGGGGCTGTGGCGCCTGCGCCGCTGGCGGCCAGGCCGACGCCAGGCGCCACCCGCCGAACAGCCGCTGGACCCGATCCGCGTCGAAGCCCTGGCCGAGCTCGCCCGCCTGCCGCGCCCCTACGACGGCGCACCGGCCGGGGCCTGGTTGCAGCAGATCAATGCCCTGCTCAAACGCCTGTGCCGCAATCACTACCCTGGTGCCAACAGCCACACGCTCAACGGCCGTCAATGGCTGGCGTTTCTCGACAACCGCTGCCCGGCTGCCGGCCTGACCCGCTGGATGGTACTGGTCGAAGGGGCCTACAAGCCCGAGTGCAAGCTCGACGACAAGGCCATCGCCGGGCTCGCCCAGGCGGTCGAGACCTGGATTCGCAAACATGTTTGACCTGGCCTGGCCGTGGATCTTCGCCCTGCTGCCGCTGCCCTGGCTGATGCGCCTGCTGCTGCCTGCCGCCGACAGTGGCGAGCCGGTGCTCAAAGTGGGCTTTCTCGATGAGCTCGAAGGCCTTGCCGGGCGCCGCGCCCGCCTCAACCTGCCAACCTGGCGCCAGCAGGCGCCCTTCGTGGTGATCTGGCTGCTTCTGCTATTGGCGGCCGCCCGGCCGCAGTGGTTGGGCGATCCGGTACCGATCGCGGCAAGCGGCCGCGACCTGCTGGTGGCGGTGGACGTGTCGGGCTCGATGGACTTCCCCGACATGCAGTGGAAGGGCGACGAAATCAGTCGCCTCGACCTGGTCAAGGCGCTGCTCGGCGATTTTCTCCAGGACCGCGAGGGCGACCGGGTCGGGCTGATCCTGTTCGGCAGCGAGGCTTATCTGCAGGCCCCGCTGACCTTCGACCGGCGCACCGTGCGTACCTTCCTCGACGAAGCGCAGATCGGCATCGCCGGCAAGAACACCGCCATCGGCGACGCCATCGGCCTTGCGGTCAAGCGTCTGCGTCAGCGCCCCGCACAGAGTCGGGTGCTGGTACTGGTGACCGATGGCGCCAACAACGGCGGGCAGATACACCCCCTGACGGCCGCGCGCCTGGCGGCCCAGGAAGACGTACGCATCTACACCATCGGCATCGGCGCCAACCCCGACGCCAGCGGCACCCCGGGGCTGCTCGGCCTGAATCCGAGCCTGGACCTGGACGAAGCCTCGCTCAAGGAAATCGCTGAACTCACCCATGGCGCCTATTTCCGCGCCCATGACGGTGCCGAGCTGAACAGCATCGGTGACACCCTCGACCAGCTCGAACCAGTAGCCCAGCAACCGACCCAGGCGCGCACTGCCAGGGAGCTGTATGCCTGGCCGATGGCCCTGGCGCTGCTGCTCAGCGTCCTGCTGGTGATCGCCGTGCAGTGGCCAGACAATCTGCTGCAACGCCTGCTGCGTCGACCACGCTTTCTGCAACCCCACCCCGAATGGCGCCAGCGCCTCAAGCGCCTACGCCTGAGGAGGCGGCGATGATCGAACTCTGGCCACAATGGCTGCGCCCGCTCTGGCTGCTGGTGGTGCCCCTGCTCGGCTGGCTGCTGTTCAAGCTCTGGCATCGACGCAAACGTGCCGGCCGCTGGCAGATGATTCTGCCGCAGCAGTTCCATGCAGTGTTGCTCGGAGGCGGCAATGGCAGCACCAGCAAGCTGCCGTGGATCGCCCTGGGCCTGGCCTGGCTGCTGGTGCTCCTGGCCCTGCTCGGGCCCAGTTGGCAGCGCCTGGAAGAAACCCGCCAGCGCCCGGCCGACCCGTTGGTGATCCTGCTCGAACTGACCCCGCAGATGCTCGCCGAGGACAGCCCGCCCAACCGTCTGGAACAGGCTCGGCGCAAGGTCCTCGATCTGCTCGAACACCGTCGCGAAAGCCAGACCGCGTTGATCGTCTATGCCGGCAGCGCGCATACCCTGGTGCCACTGTCGGATGACCTGGGCACCACACGCAACCTGCTCGAGGCAGTCGACCCCTCGATCATGCCACAGCCCGGCCATCGCGCCGATCTGGCAGTGCAAAAGGGCCTGGCACTGCTCGCTCAGAGCGGCCTGGGGCAAGGCCGCGTGCTGCTGATCGGTAGCTCGCTCAGCCAGCAGGAGCGCCAGGGTATCGTCCAGGCCCTGGGTCGCCAGGGCCCCTCTTTATTGATGCTCGGCGTCGGCACCGCCGAAGGTGCCCCCGTGCGCCAGGCCAGTGGCGAGTACCTCAAGGACGACCAGGGCGCCATCCTCGTACCACGCCTGGACAGCGCCGAGCTCAAGCGCTTCATCGTCGGCACGGGCGGACGCTACCGGCATGCCCGTATCGACGATCTCGACCTGCGCGGTCTGGGCCTGTTCGACTCCCCCCGCGCCCTGCGCAACGACGGCCAGACCCTGCAACTGGACAGTTGGGCCGACCAGGGCTACTGGCTGCTGCTGCCGCTGTTGCTGCTGGCCGCCTGCGCCGGACGCCGCGGCTGGCTGTTCTGCCTGCCGCTGCTATTTGCCCTGCCCCAACCAAGCCAGGCGTTCGAATTCCAGGACCTCTGGCGTCGCCCCGATCAACAAGGCCAGTACCTGCTGCAACACCAGCGTCCCGCCGAAGCCGCCCAGCGCTTCGAGGATCCACAGTGGCGCGGCATGGCGCTGTACCAGGCAGGCGACTACACTGGCGCGGCCCAGGCATTCGCCCAGGGCAACAGCGCCGCGGCGCACTACAATCGAGGCAATGCCCTGGCCCGTGCCGGCGAACTGGATGCCGCCCTGGATGCCTACGAGCAGGCCCTGGAGCGCCAGCCCGACCTGCAACCGGCACTGGACAACCAGGCACTGGTGCAACAACAGCTGCAACAACGCGAGGCCAACGCCGAGCGAAAGCCGGACAACAGCGACGCGCAACCGACACCGAGCCGCGACACCGACGGCAACAGCAGCTCGGCTTCCAGCAGCGCCCAGGGCACGCCCGGCAACGACGAGCAGAGCCCAGCGCAGGACGGTGGCGACAGCACCCGCAACAGCAACAACCAGGCGTCGTCCGGCAACCAGGGCGGCGATGATGACAGCCTCACCCAGCCGCCGCAGCGGCCCACCTCGACCAGCCTCGACGCCGAACAGCGCCAGGCCCTGGAGCAGTGGTTGCGGGAAATTCCCGACAACCCGGCGCAACTGCTGCGACGCAAATTCTGGTACGAACAGCAATTGCATCAGGAACCCCAACGATGAGTCGCCTCGGCGCCTTCTTGCTCAGCCTTCTCTGGCTCACCCTGGCACAGGCCCAACCGGCGCTGCAGGCGAGCGTCGATCGCACCCGCGTGGAGGCCGGCGAAACCCTGGAACTCACGCTGGAAAGCCAGGATGTCACCGAGTTCGGCAAGCCCGATTTGCGCGCCCTGGAGGGCGACTTCGAAGTGCGCGGTACGCGCCAGCTCAATAGCCTGCATACCCTCGATGGCGAAACCCGGGCCAGCACGCGCTGGATCGTCACCCTGCTGCCCCGGCGTAGCGGCAACCTGCAGATCCCGGAGCTGCAACTGGGGCAGTCGCGCAGTCAGGCCATCGAGCTGCAAGTGGTGCAACCCGACCCCAATCGCCCGGACAGCGCCTCGCAGGTGTTCATCGAGGCAACCCTCGACAGCCCCGAAGTGTATGTCCAGGCCCAGGCCGTACTGACCCTGCGCATCTACCACTCGGTGTCGCTGTACGATGACAGCAGCCTGAGCCCGCTGCGGCTCGAAAACGCCAAGGTCGAGCCGCTGGGCGAGTCGCGCACCTACGAGAAAGAAATCAACGGCGTGCGCCATGGCGTGATCGAAACCCGCTACGCGCTTTACCCGCAACAGAGCGGCACACTGCTAGTGCCTCCCCTGACCTTCACCGCCACCGCTGCCGACAGCACAGAGCCGCCTGCCACAGGTGCTCGCAGCGGGCGCCAGGTGCAGGTCAGCTCACTGCCGCTGACCCTGCAGGTCAAGGCCATCCCTGCGGCCTGGCCTGCCGGTTTGACCTGGCTCCCGGCCCGCAGCCTCACCCTGGAGGAGCGTTGGAACCCCGACCCGACCCAGCAGCCGACGCAGATCGGCGATTCGCTGACACGCAGCACCACTCTGCGCGCCGAGGGGCTGCCCAGCACGCAGTTGCCACCGTTGCCGGCCACCGAGGTCACTGGCCTGCGCCGCTACCCGGACCAACCACTGCTGCGCAACGAGATCAACGAGCGCGGCATGACCGCCAATCGTGAAGAGCGCGAAGCGTTGGTGCCGATCCACAGTGGCAACCTGATGCTGCCTGCGCTGGAAGTCACCTGGTGGAACACCCTCGAAGATCATCTGGAGCACAGCAGCCTCCCGGCCCGAAGCATCAAGGTTGACGATAACCCCGCGCTGAGTGCCGACACGCCGGTGGGTGACGTTGCCAGCGGCGCCAATCCATTGTGGCCCTGGCAACTGGCGACGCTGGTCCTGGCACTGACCACGCTGCTCGGCTTTGCCCTGTGGTGGCGCGCCCGTTCGCAGCCTGCGGTGCTACGGGCGGCACAAAGCGGCCCAAGCCCCCGCACCTTGCTCGACGACCTCAAGCGCGCGACCCTCGCCAACGATCCCCAGGCCACGCGCCAGGCGCTGGACGCCTGGGCGCGCCAACAACCGGAGACGCTGGCAGAGATGGCGGCGCGCTTCGTGCCCTTGTCCAACGCCCTCGACGGCCTCAATGGCGCGCTCTACAGCGAGTCGGGCCAGCATTGGCAGGGCGAGGAGCTGTGGCGCGCGATTGGGAATATTCCTTCGGTGCAGCAGGGGTTGCCTGTGGGTGCAGATGGTGGGAGTTTGCCGCCGCTTTATCCCAAGTGATTTTTTCAGGTGCTCGTCGAAAGATTTTTGGGGCCTATGAGATCGAGCGCCGCCCGCGCGGCGCTTCGCGGGCAAGCCCGCTCCTACGTTTGTTTCGGGCCAGTGAGTCCTGTGGCATTTTCGCGCGCCCCCTTTGGCGCACGGCGCGGTACCGAGTCGTACACACCAGGCGGTCGCGCGCCTATGGCACAGGCATAACTGGCCCGAAACAAACGTAGGAGCGGGCTTGCCCGCGAAGCGCCGCGCGGGCGGCGCTCGATCTCATAGGCACCCAAAATCTTTCGGCAAGCACCTGTCAGCCTCTACACAACCACTTCGCCTGACGACTTCGGCAGCAACAGCAAAGCGAACCTCCACAGCCACTTGGGTTACCATACCCGCCCTCCGAGACCCCATCTCAAGCGCAGCCCCGACCGGTCGCTTGATTCGACACCAACAGGTCCTCCATGCGTCTGTTTCACACCTCCGACTGGCACCTGGGCCAGAGCCTCCACGGCCAGGAACGCGACTTCGAACACGCCTGCTTCCTCGACTGGCTGCTCGGCCAGCTACGCCTGCGCCAACCCGACGCGCTGCTGATCGCCGGGGATATCTTCGACACGGTCAACCCACCGGTCAAAGCCCAGGAGCGCCTCTACGACTTCATCGTCCAGGCCCACGAACAGCAGCCCAAGCTGGACATCGTGATGATCGCCGGCAACCACGACTCCGGCTCGCGCATCGAATTGCCCGCCGCCCTGATGCGCCGCCTGCGCACCCACGCCCTGGGCCGGGTGCACTGGCTGGACGAAGGCCAGCTCGACGCCGAGCGCCTGCTGATCCCGCTGACCAACGCCCGCGGCAAGGTCTGTGCCTGGTGCCTGGCCCTGCCCTTCCTGCGCCCGGCAGAAGTCACCGGTCCGCAACTGGGCGATGACTACCTGCAGGGCATCACCCAGGTGCACCAGCAGCTGATCGCCGCCGCCCTTGGCAAGCGCAAGAAGGACCAGGCGCTGATCGCCATCAGCCACGCCCACATGGCCGGTGGCTCGATTTCCGAAGACTCCGAGCGCAGCCTGATCATCGGCAACGCCGAAGCCCTGCCGGCGCGGTTGTTCGACAAGGCCATCAGCTACGTCGCCCTGGGCCACCTGCACAAGCCCCAGAAGGTCAACCGGGAGAACCGCATCCGCTACAGCGGCGCGCCTATCCCGCTGTCGTTCGCCGAGATCAACTATCCGCACCAGGTACTGGAGATCGAGCTGGACGGCACCGAGCTGCTCAGCGTCGAACCGCGCCTGGTACCTCGGGCCGTGGCCTTGCAGCGCATGGGCCCGGCACCGCTCGGCGAACTGCTCGAGCAGCTTGCCGACCTGCCGGTGATCGACCTTCTCGAAGACCCCAATCGCCAGCCATGGCTGGAAGTGCGGGTACGCCTGGACGAGCCGCAGCCCGACCTGCGCCAGCAGATAGAAAGCGCACTGCAGGGCAAGGCGGTGCGCCTGGTGCGCATCAGCGCCGAATATGCCGGGCGCAATGCTCAGGACGAGGACGAACAGGCCTTCGTCGAGCTGTCGCAGATGACCCCGCAGGACCTGTTCGGCCGCGCCTGGGAGCAGGCCTACGGCAGCCCCGTCGATGAACAGACCCTGAGCGACTTCGCCCTGCTGCTGCAGGACGTGCAACTGGAGGAGCAGCCATGAAGATCCTGGCCATCCGCCTGAAGAACCTTGCCTCCCTGGCCGGTCCCATCGATATCGACTTCACTGCCGAGCCCTTGGCCAGCGCCGGGTTGTTCGCCATCACCGGCCCGACCGGCGCCGGCAAGAGCACCCTGCTCGACGCCCTGTGCCTGGCGCTGTTCGGCACGGTGCCACGTCTGAACGAGATCGGCCGCGAAGCCAAGGTGCCGGACGCCGACGGCGAAATCCCCACCTCCGATCCGCGCAACCTGCTGCGCCGGGGCACCGGCAGCGGCTTTGCCGAGGTCGATTTCGTCGGCATCGATGGCAAGCGCTACCGCGCCCGCTGGGAGGCCAACCGCGCGCGTGACAAGGCCAACGGCAAATTGCAACACAGCCGCCAGAGCTTCTACGACCTGGACGGCGAACAACTGCTGGCCAGTGGCAAGAACGAATACAAGCAACTGGCCGAAGCCCGCCTGGGGCTGAATTTCGAGCAGTTCACCCGTGCGGTGATGCTGGCCCAGAGCGAGTTTGGAGCCTTCCTCAAGGCGGACGATCGCGAACGTAGCGAACTGCTGGAAAAGCTCACCAACACGGCCATCTATACCCGCCTGGGGCAGCGCGCCTTCACCCGCTCGCGCGAGGCCGCCGAGGCGCTCAAGGCACTTGAGGAGCGCGCCAGCCACTTGCTGCCGCTGGCCGCTGAGGCCCGTGCCGAACTTGACCAGCGCCTGGAGCAGGCGCAACAGCACTTCAAGGGCGAACAGGCGCGCGAGCGGCAGCTTGAACAACAGTGCATCTGGCTCAGCGAACAGCAGCGCCTGCTGGCCCAACACGCCGAAGCCAGTGAAGCGCTCAAGGCCGCCGAGCACACCAGCGCCCAGCTCAGCGAGCAGCGTATCGATTTGCAACGCCTGGAGCGCCTGGCCCCCCAGCGCCATCAGTTCCACCGCCAGTTGACCCTGGCCGCCCAGCTCACACCGCTGGCCGCCGAAATCGCCGAGCAGGTACGCCAGCAGACCGAACTGCACACCCGTATCGGCGAACTGGAGCAGGCGCAGCTCAGCGCACGCGATGCGCTCGCACAAAGCCAGGCGCAGCACAGCGAGAACGCCCCCCGCCTGCGGCAGGCCTTTGCCGCCCAGGACGGCCTCGCCCGCCTCGACCAGGACCTGGCGAAACAGCACTCGGCCTGCCAGCAGGCTGAGCAGGACCTTGCCGAAAGCCAGCAGCACCTGCAGCAGCTGGAACAGAACCAGCAGCGCAGCCTGGAACAACTGGCCCTGATCGACACCGCACTGGCCGACAGCCAACACCTGGCGGGCCTGGCCAATGCCTGGCAGGCCTACCTCCCGCAACTCAAGCAGGTGATGCTGATCGGCAGCCGCCTGGCCAAGGGTCGCGAAGAACTGCCAGGCTTGCAGGCACAGGCCAGCCAGGCCAATACCCAACTGCAAACCCAGCGCGACAGCTTCGAGTTGCTGTTCCGCGAAGCCAAGGCCGAGCCCCAGGCCCTGGCCGAACAGATCGACCTGCTCGGCGGCATGCTGCAGGACAACCGCAAGCAGCAGCGCGCAGTCGAGGAACTGTCGCGCCTGCACGGTCGCGAGATGGAACTGCGCCAGCAGCTCGACGCCCTGCGTGAGCGGCAGCAACAGGCCATGCAGCAGCGCCAGCAACTGATCGGCGAAGGCACATCGGCCAAGGCCAGGCTGGAAACGGCAGAACAGGCACTCGCCCTCACCCGCCAGTTGCTCGATCGCCAACGCCTGGCGCGCAACACCAGCGTCGAAGAATTGCGCGGCCAACTGCGCGACGGCGAACCCTGCCCGGTCTGCGGCAGCGCCGAGCATCCGTTCCACCAGCCCGAAGCGCTGCTGCAGAGCCTTGGCCGCCATGACCAGGCCGAAGAAGACGCCGCGCAGAAACAGGTCGAGACCCTCAACTGTCAACTGGTGGAACTGCGCACCCAATTGGGCGTGGTCAACGCCCAGCTCAAGGATTTCCAGCAGCAGCAACAGCAACTCGGCGAACAGTTGCAACCCTTGGTGGCACAGGTGCAGGCCCACAGTCTATGGCCAGCCCTGGCACCACAGGACGACAAGGCACGCAGCGTCTGGCTCGACAGCCAGCTGCGGCGCCTGGACGAGGAAATCGGCAAGGACGAGAAACGCCAGAGCGCCCTGCTCGCCCTGCAGAAGGACGCCGCCCGCCTCACCCAGCAGTTGCAGGCGGCACAAGAAGCCCAGCAACAGGCCCAGCGCCATCTGGACCAACAACACCAAGCCTTGGCCAACGACGAGCAGCAACTGGAGCAAGGGCTGAAGGACCTCGCCAGCGTGCTGCCGGGCGACGTGCTCAAGGCCCTGAGCGACGATCCGACCCACGCTTTCGTCGCCCTCGACCAGCAGATCAGCCAGCGCCTGCAGCAGCTCGAACAGCGCAAGGACGAACAGGAAGAACAGCAGGCGCGCCAACGCCAGTTGGACAAGCTGCGCGATCAGCATCAAGCACGGCTGGACACCCAGGAACAACTGCGCCAGCAACTCGCCGCCCTCGAGGCCCAGCGACAGCAGGCCCAGGCCGCGCTGGCCGAGTTGCTCGGCGAACAGCCCAGCGCCGAAGCCTGGCAACAGCATATGGATGCGCAACTGGAGCAGGCACGGGCGCTCGACGCCGATACCGCACAACACCTGCAGACGCTGCGCACCCAAGGCGTGCAGTTGGCCAGTGAGCTCAAGGCCAACGGCAATCGCCAGCAGGCACTGGAACAGGAACACCAGCAACTGCACGGCGACATCGCCCAATGGCGCGCCGAACACCCTGAACTGGACGACGTCGGCCTGGAGCGCCTGCTGGCCATCGATGAGGCCGCCGTCAGCGCGCTGCGCCAGCACCTGCAAGATGCCGACAAGGCCGTCGAGCAAGCGCAGGTGCTGTTGCACGAGCGCGAACAGCGTCTGCAACAGCACAGCGTCGAGTCCGCCGTCCAGGCTTCGGCCCAAGACCTGCAGCAGAGCCTTGACGAACTGCGCGAGCAACTGGCCATCCACGAACAGCACTGCGCCGAGCTGCGTGCCCAGCAGGCCGACGACCAGCGTCGCCAACAGGCGCACCAGGCACTCGCCGAGGACATCGACAAGGCCCGTGGCGAGCGCCAGCGCTGGGGTCGGCTCAATGACCTGATCGGCTCGGCCTCAGGCGATGTGTTCCGCAAGATCGCCCAAGGCTACAACCTCGACCTGCTACTGCACCACGCCAACAACCAGTTGCGCCAGCTGGCCCGGCGCTACCGCCTCAAACGCGGCGGCAGCGCCCTCGGCCTGCTGGTGCTGGATACCGAGATGGGCGATGAAATGCGCTCGGTGCACTCGCTGTCGGGCGGCGAGACCTTCCTGGTCTCGCTGGCATTGGCCTTGGGGCTGGCATCGATGGCCTCCAGCACCCTGCGCATCGAATCGCTGTTCATCGACGAAGGCTTCGGCAGCCTGGACCCCGAGTCACTGCAACTGGCCATGGATGCGCTCGACGGCCTGCAGGCCCAGGGTCGCAAGGTCGCGGTGATTTCCCACGTGCAGGAAATGCATGAGCGTATTCCGGTACAGATCCAGGTGCGTCGCCAGGGCAACGGCCTGAGCGATGTCGAGGTCTGCGGGTGATTCTCTATTCGTTCCGCCGTTGCCCCTGGGCCATGCGTGCGCGCCTGGCCCTGCGCTATGCAGGCTGTGACGTGGAAATTCGCGAGGTGTCGCTCAAGGACAAGCCGGCCGAGCTGCTGGCTCTGTCGCCCAAGGGTACGGTGCCGGTGCTCGATACCGGGGAGCGGGTGCTGGAAGAAAGTCTGGATATCATGCGCTGGGCACTGGCGCATGACGATCCGCAGGACTGGCGGCTGCTGGCCGATCCGCTGGCGGCTGAACGAGGCGAGGCGTTGATCGCGCGCAATGACCGGGATTTCAAGGCACAGGTCAACCTGTACAAGTACGCCGAGCGCTACCCGGAGCATTCACGCGAACACTACCGCCAGCAGGCCGAGGCCTGGCTGGCGGAGCTCGAAGGCCTGCTCGAGAACAGGCCTTTCCTGCTGGCAGACCACCCAAGCCTGGCCGATGCCGCGTTGCTGCCACTGCTGCGCCAGTTCGCCGGGGTCGAACCTCAGTGGTTCGCCGAGGCGGCTTATCCGCGGGTGCGGAGCTGGTTGCAGGGATGGCTGGACTCAAGCCTGTTCAAGGCAGTCATGGCTCGGTGAAACAACCTTTTCTGTGCCAGGTCGGACTTGTTTCCAGCCGTCCGGCGGCCTGAACCGATAGGGAATAAACCCATGTCAGTTCGGCACCGTCCAAGTTGACATGCCCATGACCTGTCATTTTTGCCAGTGGTCAATAACGCGCATAGAGCAGTAGATTCCTCGTAAACCGCATCAACATGCGGTGTTATCTGAGGATGGATCCGATGAAAAAACTACTCGCCAGCCTGGCACTTCTCGCTGCCACCAACGCTTGGGCAATGGATGCCAACGAAGAAGCCGGCCCATCACCCTCTGAATTTCCCACCGATTTCCTGGTGTATTCGGTGACTTGGCAACCCTCTTTCTGTGAAATGGAAAAACTCAGGAAGCCCCAGGACAAACGGGCTGCGGGTTGTGAGAACGCGCCACAGGCCTTCCTCACCCATGGAATCTGGCCTTACAGCAAAAGCATTGAGCCCAAGAACAATCGCCACCCACAATTCTGTGAGGCCCTGTCCAAATGTACGGGCAAGGAATGCACGATCTCCGACGAGCAGATGCAAGCAGTCCTGAAGATTCCCAAGCTGGCCAACATGGTCACGCAGCGACCAGAAGGTATGTTTCGCCATGAGTGGAGCAAGCATGGCAGTTGCTCGGGCCAGGAATTGCACAGCTATTTCGCGGACTTCGTGAATTTGCGCACCGTGGTGAAGTACGACCAATCCAAGTTCAATCAAATGATCGGGAAAGACACGCCTTTCGCCGAGATCAAATCCGCTTTCCCAGAGAACACCTCATTCCGCTGCTACCAAGAGCAGGGTAAGCAATACCTGCATGAAGTCTTCTACTTGATTGATCGCCAAGGAAACCCCTACAACGGCGAAAAGAACCTGCAAATCGGTGTCGCTTGCAACGACAAGGCACCTACCCATATTCCTGGCGGCAAGCCGCATGAAATCTGAAAGGTCTTTGCCAACGGCGAACACCTTTCACGCATTACTGGGCTGAACACCGCGTTGCTGCCATTGCTGCGCCAGTTCGCCGGGGTCGAACCTCAGTGGTTCGCCGAGGCGGCTTATCCGCGGGTGCGGAGCTGGTTGCAGGGATGGCTGGCATCGGACCTGTTCAAGGCGATCATGGTCCGCTGAAAAACCGATTGACCAGGTTCCTGTGGGAGTAGGCTTGCTCGCGAACACCGGCGGAGTCGGTGCCATGGCACCGTGGTGACTGCTTCGCCAGCAAGCCCGCTCCCACAAGAACCTGTCAGGGGTCGATCAGTTGCTGTGCTTGGCACTCAGGGCTGCGTGGAAGTGGGCACTCTGGCGCAGGTACTGCTCGGTGTAGCTGTGGGTTTCGGCAGCCTTGCTGCGGCTTTCCGACTGGGCATGGACCGGCAGCACGACGGAAGCGGAAATGGCGGAAGCGGCAATGACCGGGAAGAGATTGAAGTTCATCGGAGTGTCCTCGTCTTCGGTGTTTGACAGTGGCCCTCTTGGGCCTTGGGTCAAACTTACGCCGACGAGGCGCTTGGCTGAAATTCATTGCAGCAGTAGCGATTATCACGCCGATTGATAGTCAATCGAGAAACTTCAGGTCCGAAGGCGCGTCCTGGGGCAGTGTCTGCACCGTTTCGCCAAGCTTGCCAGTACGCGGATCGCAGCGCATGACCACGATCTGGTTGCTCTTCTGGTTGGCCACCAACAGGAAGTTGCCGCTTGGGTCCAGAGTGAATTCGCGTGGGTGATCGCCTTCCACCGAGCGACGCTGCAGCAAGGTCAACTGGCCGTCGTCCTTGCCCACGGCGTAGACCACGATCTGATTGGCGCTGCCGCGGTTGCTGACGTACAGGAAACGTCCGTCGGCGGACAAGTGCAGGCCACCCGCGGCCTTGGCGGCAGGATCGCTGCTGTCGGTCAACGGCAGGCGCTGACGCTCATGCAACGCACCGTCCAGAACATCGAAGGTCACCACCTCGGCACTCATTTCCAGCGTGAGGTAAGCATGCCGGCCCTTGGCATCGAACAGCAGGTGCCGTGGCCCGCTGCCTGGCGGCAAGCTGACGAATGCGGGTATCGCCGGGCTCAACGGCCGGTCGGCACTGGCGCCGTCGTAGCGGTAGATGAACACCTTGTCGGCCCCCAAGTCACTGGCATACAGGTGGCGGCCATCGGGCGACTGGACCACCGAATGCACATGAGCACCGGCCTGGCGCTCGGGGTTGACCTTGCTCGGGGCATGGCGCAACTGCTGTAGCGCCGCCTTGAGCTTGCCGTCACGCGCCACCGGGACCACCACCAGGCTACCGCCAGGATCGGGCGCCACGGCGTAATTGGCGACGAACAGGTAGCGCTGGTCGTGACTGAGGCTGGCGTGGGTCGGTTCGTCACCCAGGCTGGCGACCTGGTTCAGCGGCGTGATCTCGCCATTGGCACTCACCGCGAAGCTGCTGAGGTGCCCCATGGGCGTTTCGTTCACCGCGAACAGTTGCCGCTGGTCGGCCGACAGCACCAGCCACGACGGGCTGACAGCCTTGACCACCTGCCGGGCTGGCGTGGCGATCTGACCACTGCGCGGGTCGAATTGATAACGGTAGATGCCTTGGCTGGCACCCTCGGTGTAACTGCCGACCAGCAAGGTGGCAGCCTGGGTGTGGATCGACAGGCTCATCAGACTAGCGGTCAGCAGGCGCTTCCAGGTCAGCTTCATCTTCGTCATCTTCCGGGGCGCGAAACGCACTCATCAAGACTAGACGGTGTTCTGCTTGGGCGTCGTGGAGCAACCAATCGTTCCCTTCTGCGCGGGCGGCAGCCATTTGCTCGGGGGTGAAACTCCAGCGGCGCAACTGGCGGCCGTCCATGCATTCAATCATGAGGCCGGAAGTGTCGCAGGTGAACTCGAAGGCGTGCAGGCCATCGATCAGGAGCATGTCGCAGGTTTGCAGGGCGGTCGCGAGAGGGGGCATGGGGGCACCTTGGGCTAGGAA
The DNA here is from genome assembly GCF_014268985.1 of Pseudomonas sp. RW10S2. Classification (NCBI taxonomy): domain Bacteria; kingdom Pseudomonadati; phylum Pseudomonadota; class Gammaproteobacteria; order Pseudomonadales; family Pseudomonadaceae; genus Pseudomonas; species Pseudomonas sp. RW10S2. The sequence goes on from NZ_JABWRO010000002.1 coordinate 20,726, forward strand.
GGTGGCCATTATATCTTCGGATCACTTCTTCGGATCACTGCAAGAAGCCTTGAAACCGTGCAGGAGCGGCCTTGCGCCGCTCCTGCACCAATAGCGTCGGTTTCCTCAATGGGCGAAGATCGAGCCACCCTCCTTGCCCACCATCTTCTCGGGCTTGATCAGGAACCGCGCCAGGGCCGGCAGCAGCCACAGCGCGCCGAACATGTTCCACAGCAGCATGAAGGTCAGCATCAGGCCCATGTCGGCCTGGAACTTGATCGCCGAGAAGATCCAGGTGCACACGCCGATCGCCAGGCACAGGCCAGTGAACAGCACCGCCTTGCCGGTGGAGCGCAGGGTCTCGTAATAGGCTTCCTGCAGCGGCAGGCCCGCGCGCAGGAAGCTTTCCAGGCGGCTGTAGATGTAGATGCCGTAGTCCACACCGATGCCCACGCCCAGGGCGACCACCGGCAGCGTCGCAACCTTCACGCCAATGCCCATGAACGCCATCAGGGCGTTGCCCAGCACCGAGGTCAGGACCAGCGGCAGGACGATGCACAAGGTGGCGGCGAAGGAGCGGAAGGTGATCATGCACATCACCGCCACGCAGATGTACACCAGGATCAGGATGGTCAGCTCGGCCGACTTGATCACCTCGTTGGTGGCCGCCTCGATGCCGGCGTTACCGGCCGCCATGAGGAACTGCAGGCCTTCCTTGTTGTGCGCATCGGCGAAGGTCTTGGCTGCAGCGGTGACGCGCTCGAGGGTCTCGGCCTTGTGGTCGTTGAGGAACACCAGCACCGGCGCCAGCGAGCAGTCGGCGTTGTACAGGCCATCGGCACGGGCGATGGAGTTGTTGAGGATGTCCGGGTTGCGCGAGAGGGTCTCCCACTTCAGGCTGCCCTCGTTCATGCCCTTGATCACCTGCTTGGACACGGTCACCAGGGAGATGGTCGACTGCACCCCCGGGGTGTTGTCCATGGTCCACATCAGTTCGTCGATCGGCGCCATGGTCGAGTGGATCGAGCAGCTCTCGGCCGGGGTCTTGACCATGATCACCAGTACATCCGAACTGGTCGAGTAGTTGTTGATGATGAAGCTGTTGTCCTGGTTGTAGCGCGAATCCGGACGCAGCTCCGGCGCGCCTTGGTCGAGGTCGCCGATCTTCAGGTTCTGGCTGTACCAGAGCCCGCCGGCAAAGGCGACCAGCGCGAGTGCGATCGACACCGGCGCCACCTTGGGGCTGGCGAAGTTCGACAACAGGCGCCAGAACGGATGCTCGCAGACCGCATCCTTCTTGCTGCGGGCGATGGCCTTCTGGCTGATGCCGACATAGCTGATCGCGACCGGCAGCAGGATCAGGTTGGTGAAGACGATCACCGCCACACCGATCGAGGCCCCGATGGCCAGCTCACGGATCACGCCAATGTCGATGATCAGCAGGGTAATGAAGCCCACTGCATCGGCGAGGATGGCGATCATCCCCGGCAGGAACAGCTGGCGGAAGGTGCGCCGCGCGGCGGTCAGGGCGTTGTCGGCATCGCTGGACTGCAAGGCGATACCGTTGATCTTCTGCACCCCGTGGGAAATGCCGATGGCGAAGATCAGGAACGGCACCAGCATCGAGTACGGATCGAGACCGAAGCCGACCGCGTGCATCAGCCCAAGCTGCCACACCACCGCCACCAGGGTGGTGATGAGCACGGCGATGGTGCTGCGGATGCACCAGGTGAACCAGTACAGCAACGCCCAGGTGATGACCAGCGCCACCCCGAAGAACATCGCCACCATCACCAGGCCGTCGATCAGGTCACCGACCTTCTTGGCGAAACCGACGATATGGATCTTCACGTTCGGGTTCTGCGCCTGGAACTTGTCGCGGATCTTCTCTTCCAGCTGGTGGGAGAATTTCTGGTAGTCCAGCTTGGTCAGCTTGCCCGGGTCCTGCGGGTCGGGGAAGTTTTCCAGCAGCGGAATGTCGACGATGCTCGACTTGAAGTTGTTGGCCACCAGCCGCCCGACCTGGCCAGACTTGAGCACGTTGTCACGCAAGGTGTCGAGGCTGTCCTGCGAGCCGTTGTAGGTGTTGGGGATGATTTCGCCGCCGGAGAAACCTTCCTCGGTCACTTCGCTCCAGCGCACGCTCGGGCTCCACAGCGACTTCAACCCGGCACGGTCGACGCCGGGGATGTAGAACACCTCGTCGTGGATCTGGCGCAAAGTCTCCATGTAGTCCTTGTCGAAGATGTCGCCATTGACCGCCTCGACCGAGATGCGCACGGTGTTGCCGAGGTTGGCCAGGTCATTGCGGTGCTCCATCATCTGTTCGATGAACGGATGCTGCAGCGGGATCATCTTCTCGAAGCTGGTGGAGGGGCGAATCTGCGTGGCCTGCCAGAACAGGAAGATGCTCACCAGCACGCACAAGGCGATGACCACGGGGCGGTTGTTGAAGATCAGCCGCTCGAGCAGGGTGGCCTTGTCCTTGTGGTGGGGCATGTTGAAATTCTCCGGACGGGTCATGGCCGAGCCTCCTCGGCGCCTTCAGCAGTGGCCAGGTGTATGCCACCCTGCCCCACCAGCAGCAGGCCGCCATCGGCCAGGCCGCTGACACCGGCCAGCGCGATGCGGTCGGCGCGGTTGTACATCGTGAACGTCTGGCCATCGTCGCGGCTGCGCAGCACGCTGCCACCATTGCCGACCACGACGAGGCTGCCATCTTCGAGAAGCGTAGCGTTTGCCAGGCCGAATTCGAGCGGACCCCGCCCGGCCTCCAGCGGGATGGCTTGCCAGGTGTCGCCAAAGTCGGTGGAGCGCAGCAGGTTGCCGCGCAGTCCGTAGGCCAGCAGCGTGTGCGCTTGCCCGGTGCCGGTCACGCCGAACAGCGAGCCCTCGTAGGGGCTTTCGACATGCGACCAGGTCTGGCCGTCGTCGCTGGAGCGGAACATGCTGCCCTGCTCGCCCACGATGAACAGGCCGGCATCCTTCACCTGGGTGATGCCATTGAGGTGCAACTGGTCGGGGTTGTCGAGACGCTCGGCGACGTCCTGCCAGTTCTGCCCACCGTCGGTGGTTTCCAGCAGCGCGCCATAGGCGCCGACGGCGAAGCCGTGCTGGGCATCGATGAAACGCACATCGAGCAGCGGGGCTTCACGGGAGAGGTCTTCGAACTGCTTGCTCCAGGTCGCACCGCCGTCGCTGCTGGCGAGAATCTGCGCGTCATGACCGACCGCCCAGCCACGCTTGTCGTCGAGGAAGAACACGGCAGTGAGCAGTTGACGGGTGGGTACCCGGGCCTGGGTCCAGGTCTTGCCCTGGTCGTCGGAGAACAGGATATGGCCGCGATCGCCGACCACCACCAGGCGTTTGCCGGCGTGTACGGCGTCGATCAGCAGGCTCTGGCTGGCCTTGGCCGATTCCACCGAGTATTCAGCGACGGCCGCGGCCTGTGCGGTGCCTGTCCATGTGCCCAGCGCCAGTAACGCGCTGGCCGTCAACGCCAAGGCTCCGCGCCTGGCATCCGCCTTCAGCCATTCCCTCATGACCGCCCCCTGTTGTGTTCTTGTAGTGGGTCAATGCCTTGCAGGTACTGCGAAAACCCTTGATCCAGAGCCCTGCAATAGCTTTGGGCCATCCTATCGGGGAAGATCGCGCGAACACAACGGGCGGGACGTTATGTTTTGTTAACCGCCAAAAAGCATCGCGGGCAAGCCCGCTCCCTGATCCTTGTGGGAGCGGGCTTGCCCGCGAATCGGCCAGCCCGGTTTAAAAATGAATCAAGCCAGGCTCTTGCTCACCACTTCATACACATCACTGGACAGCGCACCGGAGGCGAGGATTCGCTCGAGCTCGCCCTTCATGAGCGCCTGACGCGCAGCATCGTACTTGCGCCAGCGGGTCAACGGCGCCAGTTGGCGCGAGGCGATCTGCGGATTGAGCGCGTTGAGCTCGATCACAAGGTCCGCCAGGAAGCGATAACCCGAGCCGTCGGCGGCATGGAAGTTGACCAGGTTCTGCCCGGCAAAGGCGCCGACCAGCGCACGCACCTTGTTCGGGTTCTTCAGGGTGAAGGCCGGGTGCTGCATCAGCGCCTTGACCCGCGCCAGCCCGCCCGGCAGGCTGCTTGCCGCCTGCACGCTGAACCACTGGTCCATGACCAGGGGGTTGTCCTTGAAGTGCTCGGCGAAGGCCTGCAGCGCCTTGGCGCGCTCGGCTTCGAACGGCGAATTGACCAGCACGGCCAGCGCGGTCAGGCGCTCGGTCATGTTGTCGGCGTGCTCGAACTGCTCCAGCGTAGCCTCCAGCACCTGCGCCTTGCCGCTGAGCATCAGGTACGACAGCGCGATGTTCTGCAGGCTGCGGCGGGCGAAGTGCTCGGCTGCAGCTACATAAGCGGTGTTGCGCGACACTTCGCGGTTGGCCTGGTAGCGCGCCCACAGCGCATCGAACAGCTGCTCGGCGATCTGCTTGCGGGCGAACTCGCGGGCCGCATGAATCGCGTCGACATCCGCCACCTGGCTGATTTCGGTGAGGTAGGCCTCGCCTGGCAGCGACAGCATTTCGGCGACCATGGCCGGGTCCAGCGACTCGTTGGCCAGTACCGTACCCAGGGCAGTGATCAGCCGAGGGTCGAGTTTCAGCGCTTCGCCGCGCTGATGCTGGCCGATCAGCTCCTGCAGCACCTGCACGGCCAGCTGCTGGCCCGCTTCCCAGCGGTTGAAGCCATCGCTGTCGTGCTGCATGAGGAACATCAGCTGGTCGCGGTCATAGGGGAAGCTCAGCTTGACCGGTGCACTGAAGCCACGCAGCAACGACGGCAGCGGCTTGGCGACGATGCCCTGGAAGGTGAAGGTCTGCTCGGCTTCGGTCACCGAAAGTACGCGTTGGGTCGCGGCGTTGGCAGCCGCTTCACCGGCCAGTTGCAGCGGCAGGTCATTGCCCTCGGCATCGAGCAGGCCCAATGCTACCGGGATCACGAACGGCAGTTTGTCGAGCTTGTCCGGCGTCTGCGGGCAGCTCTGGCGGAAGGTCAGGCTGTAGGTCTGCGCCGCGCCATCATAGGCTTCGCTGACCTCGAGGCGCGGCGTGCCGGCCTGGCTGTACCAGCGCTTGAACTGGGTCAGGTCGACGCCATTGGCGTCTTCCATGGCCTTGATGAAGTCGTCGGTGGTCACCGCCTGGCCATCGTGACGCTCGAAGTACAGGTCGCTGCCCTTGCGGAAGCCCTCGGTGCCCAGCAGGGTACGGACCATGCCAACCACTTCGGCGCCCTTTTCGTACACGGTCAGGGTGTAGAAGTTGGAGATCTCGATGAAGCTGTCCGGGCGCACCGGATGGGCCATGGGGCCGGCGTCTTCGGCGAACTGGTGGGTGCGCAGGTAGGCGACGTCCTCGATGCGCTTGACCGTGCGCGAGTTCATGTCGGCGCTGAACTCGGCGTCGCGGAACACCGTGAAGCCTTCCTTGAGCGACAGCTGGAACCAGTCGCGGCAGGTCACGCGGTTGCCCGACCAGTTGTGGAAGTACTCATGGGCGACCACCCCTTCGACGCGCTGGTGGGCAGCATCGGTGGCGGTTTCGGCGCGGGCCAGCACGCAACTGGAGTTGAAGATGTTCAGGCCCTTGTTTTCCATGGCGCCCATGTTGAAGTCGTTGACCGCGACGATCATGAAGATGTCCAGGTCGTACTCACGGCCGTAGACCTCCTCGTCCCAGCGCATGGACTTCTTCAGGCTGACCATCGCGTGGTCGCACTTGTCGATGTTCTCGGGCTCGACGTAGATGCGCAGGGTCACATCGCGACCCGACTGGCGGGTGAAGCTGTCCTCGACGCACCAGAGATCGCCCGCCACCAGCGCGAACAGGTAGGCCGGCTTCTTGAACGGGTCTTCCCAGGTTGCCCAGTGGCGGCCGTCTTCTGCCGGGCCGCTGCCGACCGGGTTGCCGTTGGACAGCAACACCGGGTAGCGGTGCTGCTCGGCGATCACCGTGGTGGTGAAGGTGCTCATCACATCCGGGCGGTCGAGGTAGTAGGTGATCTTGCGGAAACCTTCGGCTTCGCACTGAGTGCAGAACATCTTGCCGGACTTGTACAGGCCTTCCAGCGCGGTGTTGCTTTCCGGATGGATCTTCACGCTGGTGTCGAGGATGAAGCGCTCAGATTTGGGGTGGAGGGTCAGGCTGCTGTCATCGAGCTGGTAGTCATCGGCCTGCAGCTCCTGGTCGTCCAGCGCGGCGCGCTGCAGCGCCAGTTGCTGGCCATCGAGCACCAGTGGCGGCAAGCCGGCACCGCGCTCGGGGTTGCGGCGCATGACCAGTTGCGCATGGACCAGGGTGTGGTCCTCGAACAGCTCGAAGGTCAGGTGCGTCTCGTCGATCAGATACTCGGGCGCCTGATAGTCCTTGAGGTAGATCACTTGCGGTTGTTCGGTACGCATGGTGACGATCCTTTTACTGGAGCACGGCCAGCTGGTAGGCCGTGTACTTGCGAATATTGATCACGCCGGTGTCGAAGATCAGGTACTGGCCCTTGATGCCCAGCAGCGTGCCTTCCACCACCGGGTCCTTGTCCAGGTTGAAGCTGACGATCTTCTTCGGGTAGGCCTGGACCGGGTAGCGCATCTCGACCACTTCGGCATCGGGCAGTGGCTGGATCGCCTGCAGGCCGAAGCGGCCTTGCAGCTCGCGCAAGCCTTCGGCGCAGGCATCGAAGATCTGCTCGCGCACCGCGACCAGGTCCAGCGCTTCGGCATCGCCCTTGAGCAGGGTGCGCCAGTTGGTGCGATCCGGTACCTGGCTGCGCAACAGGTCTTCGACCAGGCCCGACTGTTGGCGGGTGGCCACGCGCATGATCGGCAGTGCCTGGCTGGCGCCCTGGTCAAGCCAGCGGGTGGGCAATTGCGTGGCACGGGTGATTCCCACCTTGATGCCCGACGAGTTGGCCAGGTACACCACATGGTCGGTCATGCAGAACTGCTCGCCCCACGACGGCTCGCGGCAGGTGCCGGCATCGTAGTGGCAACGTTCCGGGGCCATGATGCACACATCGCACTGGGCCAGTTTGGTCATGCAGGGGTAGCAGTAGCCCTGGCTGAAACTGGTCTTGGTGCGCTTGCCGCAATGGGTACAGTGGATCGCACCGAGGTATTCCAGACGCAGCGACTGGCCGATCAACGGGTTGACCGGCACCTGCTCTTCACCGAGGCGAAAGCTGTACTGCACGACCGGTGCCTCGAGACGCACCGCCATCTTGCTCAAGGAGCCACGAGCGAGTTCGATCAATGTACCGAGTCCGACTTGAACAGAATGTTGGGGATCGGCGCGGATTTGGAGGCGCATTCCTGCGGCCCCATGTAGCCGGTGCGCTCTTCCTCGGGCAGGTTCTGGATTTCCCAGGCGATCACTGCCTGCAGCGACAGCTCCTTCTGCTCGGCGGTGAGCTTGCGGCCATCGGACCATTTGCCGAGTTCCACCGCCGTCTTCAGGCTCTGGTAGATCTCGGGGGTGATGTTTTCGATCATTTGCGCGAAAGTGGACATGAGCGTCTCCTAAATCAAGCCGACAGTTTACGCCGGGCCAGCAGTCCACCCAAGAGGCCTGTCAGGCATCCGATGAGCAACCCGCCGACATGGGCGGCATTGGCGATCTGGCCGAAGCCGAGCTGGCCGACCACGCCACTCAGGCAGATCACCAGCCAGATGAGCATCATCACCAGCACGCCGCGGGGCAGGCTGAACAAGGGGTTGGGCGCCAGCCACTGGTAGAGCCAGAGGTAACCGAGCAAACCGTAGAGCACTCCGGACAGGCCACCGAACAGGTTTGGGCCGCCGATGAAATGCTGGGCCAGGTTCGACACCAGGCTGAACACCAGGGTCAGCGCCAGCAACGCCCAAGGCCCTTGGCGCAACTCGATGCGCCGCCCCAGCTCCCAGTACCACAGCCCGTTCATGGCCAGGTGCAGGACGCCGAAGTGCAGCAGCATGGGCGACACCAGGCGCCACCACTGGCCCTCACCCAGGCTTTGGGCCAGCGGCACGAAGTAGAGGTAGTCGCCCTGTACCTGGTAGTCCTGGAAGGTGAACCAGCTCAGGGTCGAAAGGTTTTCGCCAAGGCCGGTCAAGCCGACCACGGCAATGCACAGCAGCAGGATCGCAGCGGTGACCTTGCAGGCGCGCAACTGCTCCTTCAGCGGGGGCCGGGTCGGCTCGCTCGCGGGCGTTTGCGCACCCACGAGCGAATCCGCATCGGCATTGCCGTCAGGGTAGCGGCGATAGAGCTCGAGCACCTGCGCGGCCATGGCGGGCGGCACCCAGAGCACTTGCTCACTGCCCTCCTCGACCACCCGGTGCGGCACCTCGAGGCGCCGCAACAAGGTGACGAAGCCACTGAGGTCGACACCCAGCGGCAGACGCATCACTTCGATCACGTTCATTGGCTGGCCTGCGGTCGGTCGACATCGACCCAGACGAACTTGTGCGGATCGATGCGGGTTTCGTCGTCCAGCCGGTAGGCGGCCAGCTTGCCGTAGAGCACCGCGCTGTAGTCCAGGCAGGCCAGGTTGGCGCGGATCGGCGCGGGGTGGCCGCTGCGCCAGTAATGACCGACGAACAGCAGTGGTTCATCCTCCGAATAACGCAGCAGCGCGTTCTTCTGGCTGTGGCTGAGCGGCGCGCGGGCCACTTCCTCGGGCAGCGCATCGGGCTGGAACACGATGTCGCCATAGGTTTGCGGGTCTTCCTCCCAGAATTTGGTGCGGAAGAAGGCGCGGGTCAGGCCGTCGCCGCCGGTCAGCGTGAGGCCGTCTGGCAGGCGCATGTCGGTGCCGCGCAGCAGGCGGTTGCACACGGTCGAGGCAAAGCTTCCCGAGACCGCAGAGGCCTGCACGAAGTGCTCGTCGATACGGCCGTTCGGGTATTGGGCGCGCAGTTGTGCGATCAGTTGGTGGTCCCAGCAGGCATGCACCAGGCGGAAACGCCCGGCGTCGACGAACAGCGGCAGGGTGTAGAACCACTGGATGAAATCATGCCAGTCGCCGGGATGCTGGGCGAATTGGGTGAGGGTCTCGTCGATCAGGCGGGCATGGCGCGGCGTGTGCTCGCGCACGAAGGCCTTGCCGCTGCCGGGAAGCGCCGGCGTGACCCAGCCCAGGGCGTTGTACTCGTGATTGCCCATGATGCAGTGGGCCTGGCCGGCTTCGACCATGTCATGGACGATGTGCAGCGCCTCGCGGATGCGCGGGCCTCGATCGACGATGTCGCCGAGGAACAGTGCCTGGCGCCGCGCATGGCGCCAGACACCACCCGTGCGCGTGTAGCCAAGGGTGTCGAGCAGGCGTTCGAGGGTCAACGCACAACCGTGAACGTCGCCGATGATGTCGAAACTGCGTGCCGGATCGAGCATCAGTCGTCCCTGCCCCCCAGACGACTGCCCCAGCCAAGCTTGGTGCGGCAGACTTCGTAGTAGTTATGATCCAGCGGATGGATCAAGCGCAGCTTCTGTGGCTTCTTGCTCACCGTGATGGTGTCGCCTGGAGCGCAGGTGAAGTGGTTCTGCCCGTCGCAGGAGACCTGCGGGTAGATCTGCAGGTCCTTGGCGACCACGATCTTCAGCTCGCTGTTGCCATCGACCACGATCGGCCGGCCAGACAGGGTGTGCGGATACATCGGCACGATGACGATGGCATCGAGCTTGGGGTGCATGATCGGGCCGCCGGCCGACAGCGCGTAGGCGGTGGAACCCGTGGGCGTGGCGACGATCAGGCCGTCGGCCTTCTGGCTGCAGACGAACTGGCCGTCGATGTAGATCTCGAACTCGATCATCCGCGTCGACTTGCCCGGGTGCAGCACCACATCGTTGAGCGCGTCGCCCTGGCCAATGGCTTCGTTGTGGCGGCGAACCTCGGCCTGCAGCAGGAAGCGGTTCTCGACCAGATAGTGGCCGTCGAGCACCTCGGCGACCTTGGTTTCCAGCTCGTCGGGGCGAATGTCGGTGAGAAAGCCCAGGTTGCCGCGGTTGATACCCAGCACCGGGATGTTGTGCCGGGCCAGCGCTCGGGCGGCGCCCAACAGGCTGCCGTCGCCACCGACGACGATGACCAGGTCGCAGACCTCGCCCAGCAGCTTGCGCGTGGAGGTCTGCAGGCCGTGGCCGGGCAGCACTTCGGCGATAGTGTCCTCGAGGATCACGTGCAGGTGGCGCTCGAGCAGGAACTTCTTCAGTCGGCGAATGGTGTCGAGCACCTGCGAGCTACCGAGGCGTCCGATGATACCGATATTGCGAAATTGCTCCATGGGGCTCCTGCAAGGCTCTGCGGCGGGTGACAATGCCTGGATTATGGGCGAAACGACCGGCCAGCAGCAAACCGGCTATGCTCGCAGGATGACGCCCTTCACCGACCTCCATGCCCTGCCCCGCCAGCTACGCCACCCTGGCGTGCGCGATCTGGCGTGGACGCTGCTGTCGTCGCCGCTGCTGAGCGAACCGCCCTGCCCGCAACGCCATCCGCTGGCGGCCAGCGGCTGGGCGGACGATCCCGGGCAGTTGCGCGACTGGCTGCTCGCCCTCGACCGCGATCCGCAGCCCTTGCAGGCGTGGCTGGCGCGCCTCACCAGCCGGCGCTTGGGGCTGTACTACGAAAGCCTCTGGCAATTCGCCCTGCAGCAGGCACCCGGCGTCGAGCTGCTGGCCGCCAACCTGGCAATCCGCCAGGGCCGGCAAACCTTGGGTGAGCTGGATATCCTGCTGCGCGATCGCACGGGCGACCATCACCTGGAACTGGCGATCAAGCTCTACCTCGGGCCGGATCAGGCTGATGCCCGCGACCCGGCGCAGTGGCTGGGTCCAGGTTGCCACGACCGGCTTGGCAGCAAGCTGGCGCATCTGGTCGCACATCAACTGCCGATCTCGGCTCGGGCCGAAAGCCGCGAAGCCCTGAATCAACTGCAGGTGGGCGATGTGCAGTCGCACCTGTGGCTGGGCGGCTATCTTTTTCATCCATGGCCGGGACAAACCACATCCCCCTTCGGGGCCAACCCTGCGCACCTGCGCGGGCGCTGGCTGCATCGACGCGAGTGGGCGCAGTATGCCAGCGCTCACCCGACGGCACTCTGGCAACCGCTGCAACGCCATGCCTGGCTGGCACCTGCACGGGTCGAGGCTGGGGATCGCTGGGGGGCGGCGGGTTTTGCAGCCTGGCTGTGGCGCCTGGAGGAAGGAGCCGCGGCACAATTGCTGGTGAGGTTGGAGGAGGATGGTGAAGGCGCCTGGCAAGAGGCGGAGCGAGTGTTTCTGGTGCGTGACAGCTGGCCAAATTTATCGGGATGACCCAGAACCAGTGCTCGAGAAAATGCCGTTCCGAGCCCAAAAATCATCGAAACAACCGACCTGAAACAACGAAAAATTACCAATCGACGCGCTAAAGTCCACACCAGGCGCCAGCAAGAGCGCCCACCCAACCTGATGACGAGGACCGACCATGGTTTCATCCACTCCCGAGCCCCACTATGCGCGCCTGTCCATCACCCTGCACTGGTTGATGCTGGTGCTGCTCGCCGCCGTCTATGCCTGCATCGAGCTACGCGGGCTATTCCCCAAGGACAGTGCCGAGCGCGACCTGATGAAGAGCCTGCACTTCATGCTCGGGCTCACAGTGTTCGTGCTGGTATGGCTACGCCTGGCCATGCGCCTTGCGCGCCCGACACCGCCTATCGTGCCCAAGCCACCCGCCTGGCAGACCGGCCTCTCCCATCTGGTTCACGTGCTGCTTTACCTGCTGATGATCGGCATGCCATTGGCCGGCTGGCTGATCCTCAGCGCTGCGGGCAAGCCGATACCATTCTTTGGGCTGGAGCTGCCTGCACTGATCGGCCAGGATCCGGACCAAGCGAAGTTCATCAAGGGCTGGCATGAACGCATCGGCACCTGGGGCTACTGGCTGATCGGGCTGCATGCCATTGCCGGGCTTTACCACCACTACATACGCCGGGACAACACACTGCTGCGCATGCTGCCCTACAAGTAACCGCGCCGCCCCTGCAGGCCACCGGTATGAACGAAGATCAGGCGGGTGCCGGGCGAAAATCGCCCGGCCTCGACCTGCTCACGCAGGGCCAGCAGCGCCTTCCCCGTGTAGATCGCCTCGAGCGGCAGACCGCTGTAACGCTCGCTGTCTGCAATGAATGCCAGCAACGCCTCATCGCGCCGGGCGAATCCAGCGCGGCTGGCGTCGTGCAGGCAATAGCCAGCTGTACCCGCCAACTGCGCAATGCCCTGCTCCACACCATGGTCGCGCGGCACCGCCAGGGCGCCATGCACCGGATGCGCGCCCTGCTCGGCCAGCACCAGGCCTGCCAGCGTGGTGCCGGTGCCCACCGCCAGCCACCAGGCGTGGTAATCGTCCCAACCGATAGACGCCAGTTGCGCCCGCGCCTGCTCGACGATCTGCCCACACCCCAAGGCGCCCTCCACGCCGCCCCCTCCCTCGGGGATGCAATGCCAGCCTGGATAGCGCGCCTGCCAGGGTTGCCAGAAGCCCTGCTCATTTCGCGCCCGGTAACCACCGTAGCCCAACCAGTGCAAGGTCATGCCCAGCGCCTCCAGGTCACGGACGGTCGGGGTGTCTTGCCGCTGACCACGCAACAACCCGGCGGTGGCGAAGCCGAAGCGCCTGCCCGCAGCGGCCAAGGCATGCAAATGATTGGAGTGGTTGCCGCCCAGGCTGATCAAGCCGGGTGCACCTGCCTTCTGGGCAGCACGCAGGTGGTGCTGCAGCTTGAACCACTTGTTGCCACTGACCAGTGGGTCGATCAGGTCCAGGCGCAATACTGCGCACGCCACGCCAGCCTGCACCAGCCAGGGCAGGTGCAGGCTTTGCAGGGGCGCGGCGGTGGAGCCGGGAAATCCATCGAACATCTGCAGCATCCCGAAAAACCTGCACGTTAGCAGGTCAACGGCGCCCCGTCTTCCAACTGTGGGCATTGCCGGTATCGATGAAGTCCTCCAGCGGCGTCAGCAGTGCAGAGACGCGTTTCACCCATGCTGATACCGAAATTTCGGGACGCACACCGTTGTCCTGTAGTTCGAAGATATACATCTTCGCTTCGGTCAAGGCCTTATCGATCGCACTGGCCCGATGCCGCACGGAATTGAGCAGATCGGGGCCGGTCACCCTGGATATCTCGCGCATGTACGCGGTGAAACCCGGGTCGGAGAACTTCGGGCGATAGCCAAGCTTCTGGCTCTCGCTGAAACGCTTGGACATTTCACGCAACACCGCATCGAGCAACGGGTTGCCCTTGAGCGAGGCGAAATGGCTGTTGTTGGGGCCGTAGAGCTGCAGGGTCATGTTGCTCACCACCCCGCCTACCGCCAGTTGCCCGGGCTGCAGCATGAAGCCTGGCAGCGGGCTGAGCAGTACATCGTCCATGTCCATGTACACACCGCCCAGTTCGTGTATCAACCTGTAGCGCAAGGCGTCGCAGGCCGCTGCGTAGTTACGGGTTTCCGGCCGGAGGAAGAACTTGAACACTTCGCCCTGCGGGCTATCTTCGAAAGGTTTGAAGAACACCTCCTGCCTCACCGCCGTGCAGGTCGCTCCCGGGTAGCGCGAGCGCAGCTTGCGCAACTGCACCACATTGCCCAACCCCCACCTACTGAGGCCCAGGAAGTGCAGATGCAATTTGTAACCGCCCTGTTGTGCCATCTCGATGTTGGCCTTGAGCGTAGCGTCGTGCGCCTCTATCAGAGCGTCTGCACTTCCGATCCAGATCTGGTGGATATCCTTGGGCAGCGGCTCCAGCCCACTGCTCGGCGGCTGCTCCGGCAGCACTGGCCGCTGGGGACACTCCAGCTCCATACGCGCCTGCTGGCGCACCATTCGAGACGCCTTCGGGCCAGGATCGGCAGCGCCCACATAGCGGCTTGTCTGTTCATCCCACCGGTAGTACAAGCGTTTGGACGACGAGTACCAACAGCAGTGCTCCAGATCGAACATTACCTTCAGTTCCTGGGCGCCGTCCATGATGCGGAAAACCCGGCCACTGCCATCGGCGCTTTCACTGACCCCACGCAGCGCGTTCACCGGCATCGTCCGAACCGGCAGTGGCTGGTCCATCCCCCCCAGCAGCCCCGGACGGCGCACGATCAGCCAGTCACCTGTGCGCGGATCACGTTCGATCCTCGGATCGGGATTGGAAAACAGCGAGCGGCTCTGAGTGTCGCCGCCTGATCCGATATGGAAACTCGAGGTCCGTTGCAGCGGGTCACGCACCTCATAGACAGGGTAGTAACGGCCCTGCAAAGACACGTTCAACCGGCCGTCGAAGACCAGCAACCCCTGCCGCGGCCCCTCGGAAATGGCAAAGGGTGAGCCCTGTGGCTTGGGCGCCTCGCTGATCGCAGCGACCGTCCGCGTACCACTGCCTCCCGCCAGGCGCAGCGGCACTCCCGAGGCGACGGGTGCCCTGAACCTGTAGAACTTGGCATTGGCCAGTCCGCTCAGGCTGCTCAAGAACTCGATGGCATAGGCTCCGGCCTGCTCACGCTCCCCACTGGCTAGCGCCGCGTAACTGTTGAACAGGTAATAACCAAGCTCTGCGAGGTCGAGCATGGTCATGACCCGCGCGGGAATCAGCGTACTCAACACGCGGAACACGGTGACAGCGATGTCCAGCCCACGCTCCAGTCGCAACTCGGCATCGGATACCGCCAGGCTGTTACCTTCGGCCAGCAGATAAGCGATCCGATAATCGAAAACAGCCATGCCCACCGATTGGCTGAGGGTTTGCGTGTCCAGGTCTGCGCCGGCCTTGCCATCCGCGATGCGAAGCAACAAAGGAAAGGCCTGCCCAAGCTGATGACGCCCGAACCGCGACACCCAGTACTCGGTGCTTGCGCTCCACTGCGCCGGATCTCGGATGCCTTCGAGCTCCCGGGTCATCACGGCGCGCAGGGTACTGCGGGAGCTGTGGCGCCTGAACGGCTTGCCGGACGGATGGCCGGGGGTGTAGCAAACCAGCGACGACTCGCCGGTTTCATGGAAGATCAGCACGTCACGCAAAGAGTTGCCACCCAGCTTGAGTACTTGCAACTCAGCGCGTTGTCCTTCGCGCAGAGGCCGCTTGCCAGGCGATGGATGATCCAGAACATCCTGGATAGCCTGATACCCGGAATCGTCCAGATCACCCGTGGCATGGGCCAGAAACGCATCGAGCCGCAGGCGTTTCTCGAACAGGGCTGTCGCGGCATCGCGGCGCCGTTGGTGCAGATCCTTGGTCTCGCCAGCAGCGGGTGTCGTCAACGCCTTGTTGATTGCTTGCTGATAGTGCTTCTGCAGGTCCAGTCGACGGCTCAGGGCCGTCAGCCGCGTGCTGGAGAGATAGCGCGACTGTGCCTGCGTCACGCCACTGAAACTGACCGTCCAACTGGCGTCGGCCCTGGCGTCCATGCGCATGGCAATGTATTCGACCAGCGAGCACTCGCTCTGCACGCTTTGCGACTGTGCAAGATCAGGGGTGACACCCGGTGCAAGTTCCACCTCCGGCAATTCAGGGCTGTACTCAACGATTTCGATCTCGACGGTGACTGCCCGGGGGTCCAGATCCTGCCCTTCCTCGCGCAACTCGGCGCGGATCCGATCACGGGCGAAATCCTTGAACGCGGGCAACTCCTTCCAATAGCCTTCGGCGAGGCTCTGCTGCCGGGCAATGTCGAGCAACATACCATCCAGTACCTTCTGCTGCGCTTGAGCGAGGTTGCGCAGCCCTTCCGGCAACTGTGCCCGCAGCAATTGGCGCTCGGCTTCGAACGCTAGCAACACCCGCGTGGAGCGTGCGCGTGACACATCCAGACCATTGCGGTCATCCCATACACCAGAATGTTCGCTGGTCGCGCTGGCATACCAGGTGTCACGTTGCTGTTTGGCCAGATGCTCGAACGGATTGCCCTCGATCAACCCGGCTCGTACCTCGAAGCTTGCACCTTCACGCTCCCACTCCTCGAGCAAGTCCCGTTGCGCCTGCGGTGTCAGGCGCATCAACAAGGCCAGGCCCCAGGCGCGGTCCTCCAACAGCGCCTTGCGCACCTCATTCAGGGTGGCCTGGAGGTTGTCGTGACGAAGGACAAACCCAAGATATCCGCTGCAATACAACACAGCTTCGCCGGTCAGGGCCTGCCGCTCGGTCACATAGGAAAGTGCCGGATCGTAGCCGGCCGGGATTTCGGTGAGAACCAGCATACCTGGCAGGGAGAAGGACTTCGCAGCGCCACCGGTGTGGACTGTCAGGTCGTAGACGCCACGTGCCAGGCTGCGGTCGGAGAAACGAGGGTGTTCGACGATGTCTTCGATCAGTGCCCTGGCTTCGGCAGTGAGCGTTCCGACGCTCTCCAGCAGCTGTACATCGTCCGCCAGGCTCGAGCGCACCTGCTGCTCCATGGCCAATTTTCGAGGAGCCGAAGACAACTGCGGGGGCACCTCCCAGTAGGTTTGCGCATCGTCCTCGAAACGGCTGAGCACAGCCTTGGCGTCGATAAGCTGCAAGGCGTCGAGCACCTGCTTCAGGGTCACGTCAACGAGCAGATCATCTTCGGCCAGCGAACTGGCGCTCGACGAAAGCACCGCCTGCGCCGGATCGAAGAGGTCGGCTTTCGTCTGTCCCAATCGTGCGGATTCGACCAAGGTTGTCAGGGCATGCGCATGGGCAAGCGAGCGTTCAGCAGCGCCATCGCCGCCGGTGAATTGCAACAGGTGCGGCGTACGCGCCAGCAGGCCCGGCAAGTGCTCCTCGAACAACGCGAGGGCTGCTGCCCGAAGCGTGGGCAGCGTGTCGATTTCAGGTAGTTGATCAGGCAGTTCGGCGGTAAGCGGCTGGGGCTGCGAGGTACTGGTCATGGCGGCAATCTCTCTGAAAACCGAGAGGTTGCCGCCACCGTGCGAACAAACGGTACTAACTATGTCTGCCTAGAGTTCTGCCGCCAGGCGCGACCCCTGGTTGATCGCACGCTTGGCATCGAGCTCGGCGGCGACATCCGCACCACCGATCAGGTGCACCGATTGCCCGTTCGCCAGCAGCCCCTCATACAGCTCGCGCTGGGGCTCCTGGCCGGCGCATATCACCACGTTGTCCACCGCCAGCAGCTGCGGTTCGCCTTCGCCAATGCGCACATGCAGACCAGCGTCATCGATCTTCAGGTAATCGACGCTGTTGAGCATCTGCACCTGCTTGTTCTTCAGGCCCGTGCGGTGAATCCAGCCAGTGGTCTTGCCCAAGCCGTCGCCGACCTTGGTCTTCTTGCGCTGCAGCAGATAGACCTGGCGTGCCGGAGCATGGGGCTCAGGCTTGACCCCCGCGATACCGCCGCGGGCTTCAAGGTGGGTATCGATACCCCACTCCTTCCAGAACGCCGCACGATCCTGGCTGGTCGCAACACCCTTGTGCACCAGGTACTCGCTGACGTCGAAACCGATACCTCCGGCACCGATCACGGCAACTCGCTCCCCTACTGGCTTGCGCTCGAGCAGCACGTCGAGGTAGCTCAGCACCTTGGCATGCTCGACGCCGGGGATGGCCGGCGTACGCGGGGTGATGCCGGTCGCCAGGATGATCTCGTCGAAGCCGCCCGCCGTCAGGTCGTCGACACCGACACGGGTGTTCAGGCGCAACGTCACGCCGCTGCTCTTCACTTTGTTGGCGAAGTAGCGCAGGGTCTCGAAGAACTCTTCCTTGCCGGGCACGCGCTTGGCCACGTTGAACTGCCCGCCGATCTCGGCGCTGGCATCGAACAGGGTCACCTCGTGCCCACGCTCGGCGGCGACCGTCGCCGCGGCGAGGCCAGCAGGCCCTGCGCCGACCACGGCGATGCGTTTCACCGCACGTACCGGCAGGTAGTTGAGCTCGGTCTCGTGGCAGGCACGCGGGTTGACCAGGCAACTGGTCAACTTGCCGCCGAAGGTGTGGTCGAGGCAGGCCTGGTTGCAGCCGATGCAGGTGTTGATCTCGTCCGCGCGGCCCTCGGCGGCCTTGTTGACGAAGTCAGGGTCGGCAAGGAAAGGCCGAGCCATCGACACCATGTCGGCATCGCCTTCGGCCAGCACCGCTTCGGCCACTTCGGGCGTGTTGATGCGGTTGGTGGTGATCAGCGGAATCTGCACTGCGCCGCGCAGCTTGGCGGTGACCTTGCTGAACGCCGCGCGCGGCACCTTGGTGGCGATGGTCGGGATACGCGCCTCGTGCCAGCCGATGCCGGTGTTGATCAGGGTGGCGCCCGCCTGCTCGATGGCCTTGGCCAACTGCACGATCTCCGCCCAGTTGCTGCCACCTTCGACCAGGTCGAGCATCGACAGGCGGAAGATGATGATGAACTCGCGGCCCACCGCTTTGCGTACGCGCCCGACGATCTCTACTGCAAGACGCATGCGGTTCTCGTAGCTGCCGCCCCAGCGGTCAGTCCGGTGGTTGGTGTGCGCGGCGAGGAACTGGTTGATGAAATAGCCTTCCGAACCCATGATCTCGACGCCGTCATAGCCGGCACGCTGGGCCAGTACCGAACAGTTGACGAAGTCGTCGATCTGCTTCTCGATACCCGCCTCGTCCAGTTCCTTGGGCTTGAACGGGTTGATCGGTGCCTGGATGGCACTGGGCGCCACCTGCCGCGGGCTGTAGGCGTAACGACCAGCATGCAGGATCTGCAGGCAGATCTTGCCTCCCGCCGCGTGCACCGCCTCGGTGACGATCCGATGCTTGTCGGCTTCTTCCTCGGTGCTGAGCTTGGCCGCGCCCGAGTACACGCCACCCTCGTCGTTCGGTGCAATACCGCCGGTCACCATCAGGCCGACACCGCCACGGGCACGTTCGGCGAAGTAGGCGGCCATCCGCTCGAAGCCCCCCGGGCGCTCTTCGAGCCCGGTGTGCATGGAGCCCATCAGGGTGCGGTTACGCAGGGTGGTGAAGCCCAGGTCGAGCGGGGCCAGCAGGTGTGGGTAGCGTTCGGCAGCCATGGAGGGACTCCAGATGAGGCGTGATCACGGAATGCGGGTGCCTCACACGGGCCCCGTCGTTTGTCTGCCGTCGACATTAAACAGGCGTTTGAACCGGCTCAATGATCGAAACTGACAACTTATTGATCCTGCTGCACAGCGGGACTACCCTAGGACACCCTTGGCCTAAAGATGCCGTACCGTTTCATGCGCAAACTCCTGGCAAGCGCCCTGGCGCTGGTGATGATCGCCGCCCTGTTCAGCTATGGCTTCTGGACCCAGCAGCGCCCGGAAGGTCATTACCTATCCGATTTGCGCATCCAACTGGCGCTCAACCAGGGCGTTCCCGGCGAACACGGCAACCTGCTGGGCATCGAGCCGCTGCTCTACCCCAGCGACTACCAGAACCTCGAGCGCCTGCACCGCAAGCTCTCGGCCTATCTGGAACAGGCACGCGCCCAAGGCTTGGTCAACCCGCGAACGGTGGTGGTGCTGCCCGAGCATATCGGCACCTGGCTCTGGGCCCGCGGCGAGAAAAAGGAGCTGTACCAGGTCACCCAGTTCCGTGAAGCCTGGCAGTGGCTGGAACTGAGCAATCCCGTGCGCTACGGCCTGGCCATGCTGGCGGCCACTGGCGATGACCGCCGCTCCGACGCACACCTGCGCATGAAGGCGCGGCAGATGGCCGCTGACTACCAGCAATTGTTTGGCGGCCTGGCCCGCGAGTTCGGTGTCACCCTGGTGGCCGGCTCCATCGTGCTGCCGGCGCCCTATGTCGAAGAGGGTCAGTTGCATGTCGGCAAAGGACCGCTGTTCAACAGCAGCCTGGTGTTCGCCAGCGATGGCACACCACTTGGCCAGCCACAGTTGCAGCAATACGCCGACAGCGAGGTCCGTCGCTTCATCGAGGATGGCCAGGCCCAGCCGCTGCAGGTCGTGCAGACCCCGGCCGGACGCCTGGGTGTGCTGGTGGGCAGCGACAGCTGGTATCCGCGCAACCATGAGCTGTTGGCTCGCCAGTCGGTGCAACTGATCGCCAATCCGGTGTTTCTCAGTGGCAAGGGAAGTTGGCAGGCACCCTGGCGTGGCAACCGCCACCAACAGGCGGCCAACCAGTTGCCGTTGAGCAAAGGCGAAGTCAGCGAGGAGGCGGCCTGGCGTCAACTGATCCTTGCCGCCAACCCCAAGCTGCCAAGCATCAGTGTCTTCCTGCGCGGCCAGTTCTGGGAGCTGGGCAGCGACGGCCAAGGCTTTGTCAACCAGGCGGGCGCACAACTGGCTGGCAATCCCAGCCAGGGCGCCCGCCTGCTTAACCTGTGGCTGTAAGGGCATGCGCCAGCCACGCGTGCGCCTGGGTGACCTCTCGGTAGGTTTCGTCCAGCCGCTGACCGAAGCCCTGCAGGAACTGGGTCATGACCCGACGCCGCTGTTGCAACGTTATGGGTTGGATGCCGCGCGTGTGAATAAAGCCTGTGCCCGCCTGTCGATTCCCCGCTACATGCACCTGGGGCACGCAGCCATCGAGCTCAGCGCCGAGCCCGCGCTGGGGCTGCGCATGGGAAGCCTGAGCCGCCTGGCCCAGGCCGGCCTGGCGGGCGTGACGGCAGCACAGGCCCCGAACGTGCGGGAGGCTGCGCGTACTCTGCTGCGCTTCGAGCCGCTGTACGCTGCCAACTATCGTGGCAGCTCGGCCTTCATCGAAGACGCCCAAGGAGCCTGGCTGCGCTTTTACTCGATCAGCCCGTACAACACCTACAACCGCTTCGTGGTCGACTCGTTGCTGGCCGGCTGGCTGGCACAGTTGTCGGGGCTGGCCGGCACGCCGGTGCTGGCAGAACGCATGGAGATCGAGTTCGAAGCACCCGCCTACAGTGCCCTGTATCAACCGTTGTGCAGCACGCCCGTGCAGTTCGGCGCTGCCAGCAACCAGCTACGCCTCGGCCAGGCCGCACTCGCGCTGGGTAACCCACACCACTGCCCTAGCACCTGGCAGCACCTGCTGCAGCTGTGCGAAGCGGAGCTGGCACAGCGCACGCGTGTGCGCAGCCTGGGCGAGCGCATCACTCATCTGCTCGGCCCGTTGCTCAACGGCGGACGGGAACCTGATCTGGAGGAGGTTTCACACCATCTGCAACTGCCCACCTGGACATTGCGTCGCAAGCTGGCCGAGGAAGGCTCGAGCTTTCGCGGCCTGCTCAACGACACCCGACGCGACCTCGCCGAAACCTACATCCGTGATACGGAGCTGGCCTTCGGTGAGATCGCCTATCTGCTGGGGTTTGCATCAGCCGAAGCCTTCCAGCGCGCATTCAAGCGCTGGACGAGGCTGACACCGGGGGAGTTTCGCCGCCATCAGCGGCAAGTGGGCTAGAGCTCGGTGGCGTCTTCTGCCGGCTCCGGAGTGTCCAGTTCATATGCCTGGAATTCGAGAAGCTCTTCCTGATAATCGTCCATTGGCCTGCGTCCTCTTGCATTCATTTTTTCACGGGTCTGGCCATCAAGCTATGCGGGCCGGATGAAGGAATCATGACATCCCCATGAGGAATAAACGTAGCAGGCGTTCGAGTCGTTAACAGCAGCTCTTGTGTAACAGCGGATGAAGCATTTACCTAGGGTCTGTATGAAAAGCCTTGAGACGAAGGTCAGGCAAGGCGAAAACAGCCGAGGAACGGCCGGGGTCGCGCTCGACTTTACGGGTTGTAAATGAGCATTCCGACCGGGCTGGCGCACCAGGCTGTTTTCAACGCAGCATCACCGAGTATCAAGGTTTTTCATACAGAGCCTAGAGTGACGAGGGGGCCGGCTCGCTGGTCGGTGCTGCTTGCTGCACCTGGATCGGCGCAGCTTCGACCGGCGGCGCGATAGGCTGCGAGCCCTGGCTATCGTCGACCACAGGCGCCGCTGGCGCCTCGCTGGCGGCTGGTGCGGCTGGTGCTGCAGCGGTCGGCGATGGCGCTTGCTCCGAAGGAGTCACCGGCGCTGCCGGCTCGACCTGTGGCGCGCTGCCAGACACCGGTACCGCCGCTGGCTGAACGGCCGGGGCCAATGCTGCAGGCTCGGGCAAGCCCAACTCCTGCGCCGGTTTTTCAGGCTTGGGCGGCTCCACTTGAGGGGTGGCCTTCTTCTGCTTCTTCGGCTTTGGCAGGTAGCTTTCGACCAGGGAGAAATAACGCTCGTAGAACTGCGGCGAAGTCACGGTTTCGCTGGCCACCTTGACCATGGAGTCGTCGGTGGAGCCGATCGGCATCGACACCGAGCCGAGGATGCCCACTCCGAGGCTGGCCGAGGTATTGGATTTTTTCAGGGTGTAGCGATCCTGCAAGGCGTTGGCAAAGATAGTCGAGCGCTGATCGTCGCTGCTGTCGGGAGCACAGGTGATGTTGAAGCTGATCTGCAGGTGGTTCTCGGCGTTCTGCTGGAAGCTCTTGTTGCCGGCCACCTGGCTCGCGTCACTGCTGGTGATGATATAGCCCTGGCTCAACAATGCCCGGCGCGCGGCTTCGCACGATCCGGCATCGCTGACCTGGAAACTGCGCGAGAACGTCCCCGAGTCGTCGAAGTTCTCGTGTTCGTAGATCGCTGCCTTTTTCGAGGAACAGCCGGAAACACCCGCCAGCACCAGGGCCAGCCCGAGCGCTACTGAGACGGTAGATCTGGACATTGTCAATTCCGGGAAGAACGAATGGTGCCTATTGTGCAACACATCGCTGGGTCGCTGAAACCGCTGGTCGGTGAAGAGTCTGTCAGCATCAGGTAAATGTTCAAACTGACCCTGTCAGCTCCACGCCGATGTCTAACAGCACTGGCGATTGATATAAAGGCAGGTACTAGCCATTCACCAGGCCACAGAAACAAAAAAAGCGACCCGAAGGTCGCTTTCTTTGTGCCTCGAGGTGTTCAGTGACCTCGAAGCGGATATGGCGCAGCGGACGGGACTCGAACCCGCGACCCCCGGCGTGACAGGCCGGTATTCTAACCGACTGAACTACCGCTGCGTATCGCACAGACCGAAGCCTGCTTGAAACTGGGATCTGCGTGCCAGCGCATGACGCTGGTATTGCAGGCACAAAAAAGGCGATTGGTTCATCGCCTTCAATGTCGCTTCGAGGAGTTCTAGGGCCTCAAAGCAGAAGATGGCGCAGCGGACGGGACTCGAACCCGCGACCCCCGGCGTGACAGGCCGGTATTCTAACCGACTGAACTACCGCTGCGTATCTTGCAGGCCTTAACCTGCTTGAAACTGGGATCTGGCAGAAAGGTCTTGCCTTTATGCCACAGACCGGTGAATCTCACCCATCTGTTAAAGTAAGTGGCGCAGCGGACGGGACTCGAACCCGCGACCCCCGGCGTGACAGGCCGGTATTCTAACCGACTGAACTACCGCTGCGCATGTGGACTTGCGTCCTGTTCCTCTCTGGTAGGAAGCCTCTTTCGAAGCGTCCCGGGCCAGGAACAATCTCAGGAAGTGGTGGGTGATGACGGGATCGAACCGCCGACCCTCTGCTTGTAAGGCAGATGCTCTCCCGGCTGAGCTAATCACCCTCGCGATGTTGCTTGTTGCGTTTGCTTCGCTGAGGCCGCGAAATTTACGCAGGTACCGATGCTAAGTCAATAGCCCCGTTGAATTTTTTTTCAAAAACCTGAAAAAGCGCCAGAACGAAAAAGGAGCCTTGTCGGCTCCTTTGCTTTGCACAGCGGCAAGTGACGCGTCAGCTGTAGATCATCTTGCGGCTCATGCCGCCATCGACCACAAACTCCTGGCCGGTGACGAATCCAGCCTGACGCGACAACAGCCAGGCCACCAGTGCCGCAACATCCTCCACCGTCCCTACCCTGCCCGTTGGATGCTGGGCATGGTCGGCTTCGGTGAGGGGTTCAGCGCGGCGCTGGGACGGATCGCGCGCGTCGACCCAGCCAGGGCTGACGGCGTTGACCCGGATCTCCGGCCCCAGGCTCATCGCCAGGGCGTGAGTCAGTGCCAGCAGCCCGCCCTTGCTCGCGGCATAGGCCTCGGTGTCCGGCTCCGACTGACGTGCACGTGTGGAGGCCAGGTTGACGATCGCCCCGCCATGCGCGCGCAGGTAAGGCGCACAGTGCTTGGCCAACAGCATCGCGCCACTGAGGTTGACCGCCAATACACGATTCCATTGCGCAAGACTCAGGCTCTCAAGCGTATGGTTGTGCGGGTTGGCGATGGCCGCATTGCACACCAGCGCATCCAGACGCCCGAATTGGCCCAGCACCTGCGCCACACCAGCGCTGACCTGGGCCTCGTCGGAGACGTCCATGGCGATGAACAAGGCGTTGCTGCCCAGGGTCTTGGCAACCTTGGCACCGCGCTGGCGGTCCAGGTCACTCAACACCACCTGCCAACCTTCGCAGATCAGCCAGGCGGCGATGCCCAGGCCGATGCCGCGGGCGGCACCGGTTACCAAGGCCACCCGACCGTTATGGTCTGGCTCGCCACCTGTCCAGTCGATCACAGCGCTGCCAACCCACGCGCCAGGTCGGCCTGCAGATCGGCGACGTCCTCAAGCCCCACCGCAACACGAATCAGGCTGTCGCGGATGCCGGCCGCCTCACGCTCCTGCGGGCTCAGACGACCGTGGGAGGTGGTCGCCGGATGGGCGATGGTGGTCTTGCTGTCACCCAGGTTCGTGGTGATCGAAATCACCCGGGTGGCGTCGATAAAGCGCCAGGCGCCCTCTTTGCCGCCCTTGACCTCAAAGCTGACCACCGCGCCGAAGCCACTCATCTGGCGCTTGGCCAGTTCGTGTTGCGGGTGGCTTGGCAGGCCGGCGTAATGCACCTTCTCTACACCATCCTGCTGCTCCAGCCACTCAGCCAAGGCCTGCGCGCTCTCGCAGTGTGCACGCATGCGCAGCTTGAGGGTCTCCAGGCCCTTGGTGAAAATCCAGGCATTGAACGGGCTGAGGGTCGGCCCCGCGGTACGCAGAAAGCCCACCACTTCCTTCATCTGCTCGGCACGACCGGCAACCACACCGCCCATGCAACGACCCTGGCCGTCAATGAACTTGGTCGCGGAGTGGAAGACGATGTCGGCACCCAGCTTGAGTGGTTGCTGCAGCGCCGGAGTGCTGAAGCAGTTGTCCACCACCAGCATCGCGCCACCGGCATGGGCGATTTCGGCCAGTGCAGCGATATCCACCAGTTCTGCCAGCGGGTTGGACGGCGACTCGACGATCAGCAGCTTGGTGTTGGCCTTGAGGGCGTTCTTCCAACCGCTGAGATCGACCAGCGGCACATAGTCCACCTGCACGCCGAAGCGCTTGAAATACTTCTCGAACAGGCTGATGGTCGAGCCGAACACGCTCTGCGATACCAGCACGTGATCGCCAGCGCTGCACAGCGACATGACCACGGCGAGAATCGCCGCCATGCCGGTGGAAGTCGCCACGGCCTGCTCTGCGCCTTCCATGGCCGCCAGGCGCTCCTCGAAGGCACGCACGGTCGGGTTGGTGTAGCGCGAATAAACGTTGCCCGGCGTTTCGCCAGCAAACCGCGCAGCCGCATCGGCGGCCGTGCGGAAGACATAGCTGGAGGTCAGGAACAGTGCTTCGCTGTGCTCGCCCTCAGGCGTACGGTGCTGACCGGCACGCACTGCCAGGGTGTCGAAACCGACACCCTCCAGGTCGCTGTCCAGCCGTCCGGCATCCCATTGATCCGTCATGCCGTTACTCCTAAAAAGCCCAAAGTCAGTTGTTGTACAGGTCGATGATCGCGCTGACAGCCTGGGTCTTGACCTTGGCCGCATCGTTACGAGCCTGCTCGATACGTTCCAGATAGGCATCGTCGATGTCGCCGGTGACGTATTCACCGTTGAACACCGCGCAATCGAAGTGATCGATCTTGATCTTGCCACCACCGACCGATTCGATCAGGTCCGGCAGGTCCTGATAAATCAGCCAGTCGGCGCCAATCAACTCGGCCACCTGTTCGGTGGTACGGTTGTGGGCGATCAGTTCGTGAGCGCTCGGCATGTCGATGCCGTAGACGTTGGGGTAACGCACAGCCGGCGCCGCGGAGCAGAAGTAGACGTTCTTCGCGCCTGCCTCACGGGCCATCTGGATGATCTGCTTGCAGGTGGTACCACGCACGATCGAGTCGTCCACCAGCATCACGTTCTTGCCACGGAACTCGAGTTCGATGGCGTTGAGCTTCTGGCGTACGGACTTCTTGCGCGCAGCCTGGCCGGGCATGATGAAGGTACGGCCGATGTAGCGGTTCTTGACGAAGCCTTCGCGGAACTTCACACCCAGGTGGTTGGCCAGCTCCAGGGCCGCGGTGCGGCTGGTGTCCGGGATCGGGATGACCACGTCGATGTCGTGCTCGGGGCGCTCGCGACGGATCTTCTCGGCCAGCTTCTCGCCCATGCGCAGACGCGCCTTGTACACCGAGACGCCATCCATGATCGAGTCAGGACGGGCCAGGTAGACATGCTCGAAGATGCAGGGCTGCAGTTTCGGGTTGTTGGCACACTGCTTGGTGTACATCTGCCCTTCTTCGGTGATGTATACCGCTTCACCCGGCGCCAGGTCACGGATCAGGGTGAAGCCGAGGACGTCCAGGGCAACGCTTTCGGAGGCGATCATGTACTCGACGCCTTCGTCGGTGTGGCGCTGGCCGAACACCACCGGGCGAATCCCGTTGGGATCGCGGAAGCCGACGATGCCGTAGCCGGTGATCATCGCCACCACCGCATAGCCACCGACGCAGCGGCTGTGCACGTGAGAGACCGCCGCGAACACGTCTTCCTCGGTCGGCTGCAGCTTGCCGCGTACAGCCAGCTCATGGGCGAACACGTTGAGCAGCACTTCCGAGTCGGAATTGGTGTTGACGTGACGCAGGTCGGACTCGTAGATCTCCTTGGCCAACTGCTCGACGTTGGTCAGGTTGCCGTTGTGCGCAAGGGTGATGCCATATGGCGAGTTGACGTAGAACGGCTGGGCCTCGGCCGAGGTGGAGCTGCCCGCGGTCGGGTAGCGCACATGGCCGATGCCCATGTGGCCGACCAGGCGCTGCATGTGGCGCTGCTGGAAGACGTCGCGCACCAGGCCATTATCCTTGCGCAGGAACAACCGGCCGTCATGGCTGGTAACGATACCGGCAGCGTCCTGGCCGCGGTGCTGGAGGACCGTTAGCGCGTCATACAGCGCCTGATTGACGTTCGACTTACCGACGATACCGACGATGCCACACATGCGACGCAACCCCTACTTTGACGAAACTTGAGTGAAAAGCGCTCAGGGCCGGGATGGACCGAGCAGCTGTTCCTTGAACGGAAGATCAACTGGAGAGCTGATCCCACTGGACATCCACTGACCGGCAAAACCGAGAATCAGGTTCTTCGACCAGTCAGCGACCAATAGAAATTGTGGTATCAGGCGTGATTCCTGCCACCACGGATCCTGTTGTACCGGGCCCAGGCTGAGCAGCCCGACGGCCACCACCACCAGCAAGGCCCCGCGCGCGGCGCCGAACGCCATGCCGAGGAAACGATCGGTGCCGGACAGCCCGGTCACGCGGATCAGCTCGCCGACGAGGAAGTTGATCATCGCCCCCACCAACAGGGTGGCGACGAAAAGAATGGTACACCCGGCGATGATTCGTGCCGACGGTGTCTGGATATAGCTCTCCAGGTACTGCGACAGCGACCCGCCGAACATCCAGGCGACCGCGCCGGCAATGATCCAGATGAGCAAGGACAAGGCTTCCTTGACGAAGCCGCGCTTGAGACTGATCAGTGAGGAAACGGCGACGACCGCAATGATCGCCCAATCAACCCAGGTAAATGCCACGGTGCTGCCTGCAGACGTTTGAGGCGGCGCATTTTAACAGAGCGAAGGGCTTGGGGTAAGCGGAATGTCACGTCGCTGAAGGCCTGCAGCCTGACTTCCAGGACAACTTTGCCGCATTCGCGAAGGATGGAATCCGAACGAAAAACGGCCCTGCCCGACCTGCATCAATGCGCAGATCGGGCAGGGCCGTCCGGATTCAGCCTCGTTCCGGCTGGAAACGAACCACGATACCCTTGAGATTCTGCTGGCGGTTGATCACATCACGCACACGCTCGGCTTCAGCGCGGTCGATCAGCGGACCGACGAACACCCGATTCATCCCGTCAGCCGAACGGATGTAGGCGTTGTAGCCCTGACTGCGCAGGGTCTTCTGCAGGTTATCGGCCCCAGCGCGGTTGGACAGGCTGGCCAGTTGGATCGACCAACTTACCGGCAGGCCGTTGGCGTCGATCTTCGACGCTGCCGCCGGCTTGCTTGCACTGGCGGTGGCAGCAGGTGCCGGAGTGGCAGGCTGCACCGGGCGCGTTTCAACTTTAGCGGCAGGCGCTGGCGGCTTGACCACCGGCACCTGGGCGACCTGCGAAGGCGACGGAGTGATCGGCTGGCTTGGCGCGCTGACCGGCGCAGTGGACTCATCGACCACCACCGGCGCTTGCTCCGAGGGATCGGGCAGCGCCTGGGGCTCCGGCACCTGCACAGGCTCCACCTTGACCTCAGGCAGGCTTGCCATGGCCGGCGCCTGGGGCGCCTCGACACGCACCTGGCGCATCTCGTCCTCGCGGGTGAACAGCATCGGCAGGAAGATCACCGCCAGCGCCACCAGCACCAGCGCACCGACCATGCGCTGCTTCATCCCTTTATCCAGCACTGCCATCTACTCCATCCTCCGGGGCCTGCCGCTCGAGCCATTCCAAGGCTTGGCCGACGCAGAAAAACGAACCGAACAGCAGGATCTGGTCATCCGCCGTTGCCTGTGCACACTGCCCTTCGAGGGCTGCGGCGACACTGGCATAAGACTTCACCGTAGCACCTTCGTTCGTCAAGGCGGTGGCCAGTTCGGCAGCGGTGCGGCTGCGCGGGGTGTCCAGAGGGGTTACCGCCCAGTCGTCGACCAAGCCCTGCAATGGCGCGATCACGCCTTCCAGGTCCTTGTCTGCGAGCAGGCCGAAAACCGCCAGGCGACGCCCCTTCAGCGGGCGTGCAGCCAGGCGGCGAGCCAGGTACTCGGCGGCATGCGGGTTGTGCCCGACATCCAGCAGCAGCTCCACCGCCTTGCCCTGCCAGGTCAACTGGCGACGGTCCAGGCGACCGGTAATGCGGGTATCGAGCAATGCCTGGCGAACTTGCGCTGCCTGCCACGGCAAACCCATCAGCAGATAGGCCTGCAGTGCCAGGGCAGCGTTTTCCATGGGCAGGTCGAGCAGCGGCAGGTCATGCAGCTCCACCGACTGACCATCGGTCGCAGTACCACGCCAGCTCCAGCGGCCTTCAGCGCTGCCAAGGTCGAACTCACGCCCACGCAGGAACAGCGGCGCAGCCAGTTCGGCGGCCTTGTCCAGCAGCGGCTGCGGTGGGTCCAGGTCGCCGCACAGCGCCGGCTTGCCCGCACGGAAGATGCCAGCCTTCTCGAAGGCCACCAGTTCGCGGGTATCACCCAGGTAATCGACATGGTCGACACCGATGCTGGTCACCAGCGCCAGGTCGGCATCCACCACGTTCACGGTGTCCAGACGGCCACCAAGGCCCACTTCGAGCACCACGGCATCGAGCTGCGACTGCTGGAACAGCCAGAACGCCGCCAACGTACCCATCTCGAAGTAGGTAAGGGAAATCTCGCCCCGCACCGCCTCGACGGCGGCGAAGGCTTCGCACAGTCGCTCATCGCTGGCTTCGACGCCATCGATCAGCACCCTTTCGTTGTAACGCAACAGGTGCGGCGAGCTGTACACGCCGACCTTCAGCCCCTGGGCACGCAGCAGCGAGGCGACGAACGCGCAGGTCGAGCCCTTGCCGTTGGTGCCGGTAACCGTCACCACCCGCGGCGCCAGCCGACCGAGCGCGAGGCGCGCCAGCACCTGCTGCGAACGCTCCAGGCCCATGTCGATGGCCGAAGGGTGCAACTGCTCGAGGTATGCGAGCCACTCGCCCAGAGTACGCTGGCTCATCACGCGACGACGGCCGCTTCTTTCGCCTGCTCGGGGGTCGGTTGGCCGGTCATCTGGGCCAACAGGCGGGCCAGGCGTGGACGCAGCTCATGACGGGAGATGATCAGGTCGATGGCGCCGTGCTCCAGCAGGAACTCGCTGCGCTGGAAGCCCTCTGGCAGTTTTTCGCGCACGGTCTGCTCGATCACACGCGGGCCGGCAAAGCCGATCAACGCCTTCGGTTCGCCAACGATGACATCGCCCAGCATCGCGAGGCTGGCGGATACACCACCATAGACCGGGTCGGTCAGCACCGAGATGAACGGGATGCCCTCTTCACGCAGGCGCGCCAGCACCGCCGAGGTCTTGGCCATCTGCATCAGCGAGATCAGCGCTTCCTGCATGCGCGCACCGCCGGAGGCGGAGAAACAGATCATCGGGCAACGGTTTTCCAGGGCGTAGTTGGCTGCGCGCACAAAGCGCTCGCCGACGATGGCACCCATCGAACCACCCATGAAGGAGAACTCGAAGGCGCTGACCACGATCGGCATGCCCATGAGGGTACCGCTGACCGAGACCAGCGCGTCCTTCTCGCCAGTCTGCTTCTGGGCAGCGGTCAGGCGATCCTTGTACTTCTTGCCATCACGGAACTTCAGGCGATCGACCGGTTCCAGGTCGGCACCCAGCTCGGCGCGGCCTTCGGCATCGAGGAAGATGTCGATACGCTCACGGGCGCCGATACGCATGTGATGGTTGCACTTGGGGCAGACGTCGAGTGTTTTTTCCAGCTCCGGACGATACAGCACGGCTTCGCAAGCCGGGCACTTGTGCCACAGGCCTTCCGGCACCGAGCTCTTCTTCACCTCGGAACGCATGATCGAAGGGATCAGTTTGTCTACCAACCAGTTGCTCATGCTCTATTCTCCCGTTTTGGCCGCTGGCGGGCTTGCTGTCGCCTGCCCTGCCCCGACCCTTGAGCTCAAATTCGTGTTCGAAACGACGATGGACCGGTCACGGGGACCACCCGCGCACCACTGCACCTTCAACCTGTACGCCGACGCCCCTGGCGTCGCGTGTTCTGATGACCAGCCCCACGGGGCCAGCCGGGCAGCACCGGGCTGCGATAGCTATGGACGATGGCACGCCGCCAACCGTCACATCCACCGTCACGCCGCGCGGACCGCGCGCATGAAGGCTTCGATCTTGCTGGCATCCTTGATGCCCTTGGCCTGCTCGACGCCGCCACTGACGTCCACCGCATAGGGTCGAACCTGGGCAATGGCCTGGCCGACGTTGTCCGCCGACAACCCGCCCGCGAGGATGATCGGCTTGCTCAGGCGCTTCGGCACCAGCGACCAATCGAAGGCTTCGCCAGTCCCCCCCGGCACGCCGGCCACGTAGGTGTCCAGGAGAATGCCACGGGCGCCGGAGTACTGCTGGCAGGCAGCCTCGATATCATCCCCGGGGCGCACTCGCAGGGCCTTGATCCACGGGCGATGATAGCCTCCGCAATCAGCGGGGGTTTCGTCGCCGTGGAACTGTAGCAGGTCCAGTGGAACCACCTCGAGGATCTCGTTCAGCTCACAGCGTGACGCGTTGACGAACAGCCCCACCGTGGTCACGAAGGGCGGCAACTGCTCGATGATCGCCCGCGCCTGGCGCACATCCACCGCGCGCGGGCTCTTGGCATAGAAGACGAAGCCAATGGCATCGGCACCGGCCTCGACGGCGGCCAGCGCATCTTCGATGCGGGTAATCCCGCAGATCTTGGTGCGGACGTTGCTCATGGACGACGAACCTTGAGTGATCGGTGAAGGGCCGGATGTTAGCAAATGACGTTTCGCCCGTCAGTCTGCCAACGCCTCGTAGCCTGTAAGAAAGTGTGGGCCGATGTAACGCTGCGGCAGGGCGAACTCTTCCGGATACTCCACCTGCACCAGGTACAGGCCGTAAGGGTGCGCCGTCACGCCCCCCTCCCGACGGTTGCGCCCCTCGAGCACCTCACGGGCCCACTCCACAGGGCGCTCGCCAGCACCGATGGTCATGAGCACACCAGCGATATTGCGCACCATGTGATGCAGGAAGGCCGTGGCACGTACATCGAGCACGATCATCCGACCATGGCGGGTAACACGCAGGTGGTGGATATGCTTGATCGGCGACTTGGCCTGGCACTGGCTGGCCCTGAACGCGCTGAAGTCATGGGTGCCGAGCAAGTATTCGGCGGCCTCGGCCATCGCCGCGACATCCAGCGGGCGGTGATTCCAGGTCACCTCTTCGGCCAGGTGCGCCGGACGGATCGGATCGTTGTAGATGACGTAGCGGTAACGCCGGGCGGTGGCCTTGAACCGCGCATGGAAGTGCGCAGGCATCGTCCGCGCCCAGGCCACGCTGATGTCATGGGGCAGGTTGAAGTTGGTGCCCAGGGTCCAGGCACGCTCGTCACGCACTGCACGGGTATCGAAGTGCACCACCTGGCCGCAGCCGTGAACGCCTGCGTCGGTGCGCCCGGCGCACATGACACTGATCGGCGAGTCGGCGACCTTCGACAATGCCTGCTCCAGCGCCTGCTGGACACTGGGCACGCCGCTGGCCTGGCGTTGCCAGCCGCGGTAGCGCGAACCTTTGTATTCCACGCCCAGGGCGATGCGCGAGTACCCTTCAGCCGCCGATTCGGCCGTGTCGATGTCGTTGATGTCCAAGAAAGCCAAACCTGTGGATGAAACGAAAAGGTGGCCATTATAACGACAACGGCAGCCCTCAGGGCTGCCGTTGTCCGATCAGGGCCAGCTACGCGTCAGACCAGACGCGACAGCATGTCCTGCGCCTCCTGGCGCTGACCGTCGTCGCCATCCTTGACCACCTCGTCGAGGATATCCCGGGCGCCCTGGTGATCGCCCATGTCGATGTAGGCGCGAGCCAGGTCGAGCTTGGTGGCCACTTCGTCGGTGCCGGAGAAGAAGTCGAAGTCCAGGTCATCCAGGGCTCCAGGCTCGAGCGCCGCATCCTCGGCAGTGAAGTGCGGCTCCAGCGACGGCGATGCCAGGCTCTGCGACAACTTGTCGAGCTCGGCGTTGACGTCACTGAGCTCCGAGGCGAAGTGCTTGTCGGCCGGCGATTCGTCATCCAGCGACAACGACAGGTCGAAGTCGTCCGGCAGCTCGAGCTCGGAAATCGGGTCGAATTCCGGAATCTCGTCGAAGGCAGCCAGCTCGGCAGCGACATCCACGGGCGCCTCCGGCTCGGCAGCAGGCGGCGCGGCTACCGCAGACTCACCGACATCCAGATCGAAGTCCGCCAGATCATCCAGGCTTTGTGGCTCGGATTGCGCCTGAGCCTGCGCCAGCAACGCTTCGAAATCGTCGTCGGCATCACTCTCGGCGACCGGCTCGGGCTGAATCGCCGGCTCAGCCACGACCTCGAGCGCTTGCGTCGCCTCAGGTGCATCCAGCACCGGGGCATCGAGCGGGTCGTCGAGCGTCAGGTCATCGTCCAGACTCAGGTCGAACGCGCTGTCCAGATCGTCCGTGGCGGTGGCGGTCACGTCGTCGAGGTCCGGCACGCTGTCCAGCTCAGGCTCAGGCTCGGGCGCCACCGCTACCGCTTCGTCGACAACCGGCTCGGGCTCTGCGGCAGGTGCAGCCTCGTGCTCCTGAAGCAGCTCCTGCACATACTGCTCGTCCATCTCCGCCGCCAGCGCAGCCGCGCCGAGCCCTGCCACCGCTGCAACACCGAGCATGGCCGGATAACGCTGCTTGAGCCCCTCGACTTCGCCCTGGTTCTCAGGTGTACCGGGCAACTGACGCTCCTGGCCGGCGAACGCGTCCTGATCACCTTGGCGGGCGTAGACTTCCATCAGTTTCAGGCGCAGGTCGCTGCGCTGCGGCTCAGCAGCCACCACCGGCTCCAGCAGAGTCGCGGCGTGGTTCAAGCGCCCCTTGGCGACACTCTCGTCGACCTCGGCCAACAGCGCCGCGTGCGGATCGGCATCAGCCGGAGCGCTGGCAACGACTGGTTTTTCCGCCGCAGCCGCGGCTGCAGCAGAGGCCGCCACCACGGCAGGCGCCAAGGTCACGCTCGGCGCCGAGACATCCAGCCCATCGAAACTGCTGGGCGGCAGGTCCAGATCCGGACCGCGCTCACCTTCCTCGGCCAGGGCCCGCGCCATGCGCAGGTGCTTCTCTGCTTCCTGCTGGGCCTTGCGCTTGCGCGCCAGAAGCAGCAACAGGAGCAGCAACACGAGGAAGGCCGAGCCCGCCAACAGCGCCAGCAGCAGCGGGTTGCCCAGCAGTTCGTCGAGTACGCTCGGCTGCTGCTCTGGCGCCGCCGCTGCTTGCGGCGCAGTATCCGCCGCTGCTGGCGGTGGCGTGACCGCAGGTTCGCCAGGCGCCAGCTGGGCGTTGACCACCGGCTCGACCGGCGGCGTCGCGGCTACAGGCGCTGCCGGCTCGGCGGCACCTTGCGCCTCGAGACGCGCCAGTTGGTCGTTCTTCAATTCGATCAGACGCTGCAGCTTGTCCAGCTGGCTCTGCAGGTCGGTCATCCGGCTCTTGAGTTCTTCGTTGTCGCGGCGGCTGGTATCCAGGCTTTCCTGGGCCACGGCCAGCTTGTCGCTGAGGGCCTTGGCACTACCGGCACCCGCCTGGGTGCCGGGCGCAACCAGCCGCAGGTTATCGCCCTGGGCGATACGTGCAGGCGCGGCTTCGGCGGCACCTCGACGGGTAGCGTCCAACTGCCGCGCACGCGGCCCCAGGCGCCGACCTTCGCGCCAGGCCGCGTACTGCTCGGAAACCTCGCGGATCGCCTCGCCCTGGGCGATGCTGCGGATCTGCTGCTGGTCAGGAAGACGCAGGACCTGAGCGGTCTTGAGCTGGTTGATGTTGTTGCCGATGAAGGCATCGGGATTCAGGGCCTGGATCGCCAGCATGGTCTGCTGGATCGAACCGCCGTGGGTGTTGCGCGCAGCGATCTGCCAGAGCGTGTCGCGCTGGCGCGTGGTGTAGCTGGCGGCGCTCACCGCCGGGCTGATGGTGCCCTGGGCAGGCTTGGCGTTGGCCTGTTGCGGCTTGTCGAGCGCCACGTTGTAGTCACGCAACAGCCGCCCTTGGGGCCACATCACCTGAACCAGGAACTTGACCACCGGCTCCGGCAGCGGCTTGCTGGATGTCACGCGCAACACGCTGCGACCGTTGGGGTTGATCACCGGCGTGAACGTCAGGTCTTCCAGATAGGCGGGCAGCGTCACCCCAGCCTTGGCGAACTCCTCGGGAGGGGCCAGGCTCGGCGCCACTTCGGCGGCGGTGAGGTCGCGCACATCGAGCAACTCGATCTCGGCATCCAGCGGCTGGTTCTGCGCCGACTTGAGGGTCAACTCCCCCAGGCCAAGGGCATTGGCCATGCCGGACGACAGCGCCGAGGCGGCCGCGATGGCCAGAACCAGTTTGCGAATTCGAAGCATGACCTCTTCCCTTGTATGAATCGTCCTAAAAACCTGCCAGTGGTGTAGGACAAAATTGCTGGCCAGTATCTTTTACGCCATTTTTTTTATCAACAATTGCGCCAATTGTACGGCGTTGAGCGCCGCACCCTTGCGCACGTTGTCGGTGGTCAGCCACAGGTTGAGTTGCTGATCCTCATCGACGCCATGGCGTACACGACCAACATAGACCACGTCTTGGCCCACTGCGTCACCGACAGGGGTCGGATAATCGTCATTTTCCACACGCTCGACGCTGACAGCGGCATCCAGCGCCTGGTTGACCGACTGCAGATCGACCGGCTGACGGCTCTGCACCGCCACACTGAAGCTATCGCCGAAAAACACCGGGACTTGAACGCAACTCACGGAAATCTTCAGTTCAGGCAGCCCCAGCAGCACGCGCAGTTCGCTGACTAGGCGACGCTCCAGCGTTGCATGCCCCTGCTCATCGGTGGCACCCACCTGCGCCAGCAGGTTGAACGCCACCTGGCGATCGAAGAAACGCGGCTCCAACGGGCGGGCGTTGAGCAGCTCGGCCGTCTGCCGCGCCAGCTCGTTCACCGCCTCGCGCCCCTGGGACGAGATGGCCAGGCAGGCCATCACCTGGACCCGCTCGATATCCAGCACCCCCTTGAGCGGTGCCAACGCGACAGCCAGAGCAACAGCGGCGCTGCTTGGGCTGGCCAGCAAGGCTGGCAATGCAAGGCTGTCCACGACCTCGCCATTGGCCTCCGGCACCAGCGCCAGCGCGTCATCCAGCCCGCCCGACAGATCGATCACCGAGCAGCCGGCCTCGCGTGCCTTCTGCGCAAAACTGCGGCTGACGGCAGCACCTGCTGCGAAGAACGCCAGCTTGACCTGGGCGAAGTCGAAGCTGTCCACCTCACGCACTCGCACCTTCTTGCCGGCGAACATCACACTGCTGCCCGCCGACTCCATGCTGGCCAGCAGGTGCAGGGTCGCGACCGGGAACTCCAGCTCCTCGAGAATCTGCACGAGGGTCTCACCGACGCTGCCGGTGGCGCCGACAACGGCGATATCTAGGGGTTGGCTCATGGTTTGGCTCCTTCTGCGGGTACGGCGGGAGCGGCACTTTACTTGATTGCCGCACAAACAAAAAACCCGCGCTGTCTCCAGCACGGGTTTTCGCTCAGCTTGAGGCGATCAACGCTCCAGCAGAATCCGCAACATGCGACGCAGTGGCTCGGCAGCGCCCCACAGCAGTTGGTCGCCGACAGTGAAGGCCCCCAGGTACTGGGAACCCATGTTCAGCTTGCGCAGACGACCGACCGGAATGTTCAGGGTACCGGTCACGTTGGTCGGACTCAGTTCCTGCATGCTGATCTCGCGCTGGTTCGGCACCAGCTTCACCCAGGGGTTGTGCTGGCTGATCATGCCTTCGATATCGGCGATCGGCACGTCCTTGTTGAGCTTGATGGTCAGGGCCTGGCTGTGGCAGCGCATGGCGCCGATACGTACGCAGATGCCATCGACCGGAATCGGGCTCTTGAAGCGGCCGAGGATCTTGTTGGTCTCGGCCTGCGCCTTCCACTCCTCACGGCTCTGCCCGTTCGGCAGTTCCTTGTCGATCCACGGGATCAGGCTGCCGGCCAGCGGCACGCCGAAGTTCTCGGTCGGGTAGGCTTCGCTGCGCATGGCTTCGGCAACCTTGCGATCGATGTCGAGGATCGCGCTGGCCGGGTTGGCCAGATCGTCGGCCACCGCGGCATGGGTCGCCCCCATCTGCTTGATCAGCTCGCGCATGTTCTGCGCACCAGCACCGGAGGCCGCCTGGTAAGTCATGGCGCTCATCCACTCGACCAGGCCGGCTTCGAACAGCCCGCCCAGGCCCATCAGCATCAGGCTGACGGTGCAGTTGCCGCCGATATAGTTCTTGGTGCCAGCGTCCAGCTGCTGGTCGATGACCCTGCGGTTGACCGGGTCGAGGATGATGACCGCATCATCCTGCATGCGCAGGGACGAGGCGGCGTCGATCCAGTACCCCTGCCAGCCGGCTTCGCGCAGCTTGGGGAAGACCTCGTTGGTGTAGTCGCCGCCCTGGCAAGTCAGGATCACGTCGAGGGTCTTGAGCTCTTCGATCGAATAAGCGTCCTTGAGCGGAGCAATATCCTTGCCCACGTTCGGGCCTTGGCCACCCACGTTGGAGGTGGTGAAGAACACCGGCTCGA
The DNA here is from genome assembly GCF_014268985.1 of Pseudomonas sp. RW10S2. Classification (NCBI taxonomy): domain Bacteria; kingdom Pseudomonadati; phylum Pseudomonadota; class Gammaproteobacteria; order Pseudomonadales; family Pseudomonadaceae; genus Pseudomonas; species Pseudomonas sp. RW10S2. Next base: position 58,306 of record NZ_JABWRO010000002.1, read on the forward strand.
TAAGGTCGAAGTCCTGCTCCTCCAGCATCCGCTGCATGAGCACGGAACCGACCATACCGCGCCAACCGATCAGACCTACACGTTTCATCGCAACTACACCTTTGCTAAAAAGTGGGCCGCCATCGAAGGGAAACGATGGCGGGCCAGAGAGATTACAGATTCCGCAGCGCTGCGACTACTGCGTCGCCCATTTCCTGCGTACCGACCTTGGTGCAACCGGCCGACCAGATGTCGCCGGTACGCAGCCCCTGATCCAGCACCCGGCTCACAGCCTGCTCGATCGCCTCGGCAGCGGCCTGCTGGTTAAAGCTGTAACGCAGCATCATCGACACCGAGAGGATGGTCGCCAGCGGGTTGGCGATGCCCTGGCCTGCGATGTCAGGCGCCGAGCCGTGGCATGGCTCGTACATGCCCTTGTTGTCGGCATCCAGCGAAGCAGAAGGCAGCATGCCGATGGAACCGGTCAGCATGGAAGCCTCATCCGACAGAATGTCACCGAACATGTTGTCGGTCACCACCACGTCGAACTGCTTGGGTGCTCGCACCAGCTGCATCGCGGCGTTGTCGACATACATGTGGCTCAGTTCGACGTCCGGGTAGTCCTTGGCCACGTCTTCGACCACTTCACGCCACAGCTGGCTGGAAGCCAGGACGTTGGCCTTGTCCACCGAGCACAGTTTCTTGCCGCGCACGCGAGCCATGTCGAAGCCCACACGGGCGATGCGGCGCACTTCACTCTCGCTGTAGGGCAGGGTGTCATAGGCCTGGCGCTCGCCGCCTTCGAGTTCGCGCTGGCCGCGCGGAGCACCGAAGTAGATGCCACCGGTCAGTTCGCGGACGATGAGGATGTCCAGCCCGGAGACGATCTCGGGCTTGAGCGACGAAGCGTCAGCCAGTTGCGGATAGAGGATCGCCGGACGCAGGTTGGCAAACAGGCCCAGTTGCGAACGAATCTTCAGCAGACCGCGCTCAGGACGGATATCACGCTCGATCTTGTCCCACTTCGGCCCGCCGACGGCGCCGAGCAGCACGGCATCGGCCTTGCGCGCGCGCTCCAGGGTTTCGTCAGCCAGCGGTACGCCGTGCTTGTCGATGGCCGCACCACCGATCACGTCGTGCTCCAGGGCGAAGCCCAGGCCGAACTTGTCGTTGGCCAGTTCCAGCACCTTGACCGCCTCGGCCATGATTTCCGGACCGATGCCATCACCTGGGAGAATCAGAATCTGCTTGCTCATGCTTTCCTCTATTCATTCAAACAGCGCGGCCCGTTCAGCCACGCCGAAAACTCTATCGCTCGGCCCACAGCACCAGGACATCGGTGCTGAAGGAGCCATCGGCTTCGATCTGGTAATACTGTCGCACTTCCTCGCCCATCGCCTGCTGCAACTGGCGAATGGCCACACGCATCGGTTCTGGGGTTCGCATGCGCTCCACCCAGGATGCGAACTCCAGACGCAGGCGCTGACGGCTATGGCTGCGCGTGAACAGCCCTGCCTCACTGACCTGGCGCTGCCACTGGGCGGCAGAATAATCACGCACGTGGCTGGTGTCGCGCAGCACCTCGACGCTTTGCAGGTAGGTGTCGAGCAATGGGCTGCCCGGCGACATGACATCGACGAATGCCGCCACGCCACCGGGCTTGAGCACCCGTCGCACTTCACGCAGGGCCAGGCCCAGGTCGCTCCAGTGATGTGCCGAATAGCGGCTGAAGACGAAGTCGAACGATGCGTCGGCGAACGGCAGACGCTCGGCGGCGCCGCGCTCGGTGACGATATTGCCCAGCCCACGCTCGCTGGCGGCCTTGGCAACCACGTCAAGCATCGACTGGGAAAGATCGTATGCCACCACTTCGGCCACCAGTGGGGCCACGTGAAAACTGACATGACCAGCGCCACAGCCCAAGTCCAGCACGCGAGCAGCGCCCTGCCCTTGCAGCTCGGCCTGCAGCAGGGCGAACTCGCTGCCCTGGGCATGCACGGTGCTGCTGAGGTAGGCGCTGGCCTGCTCGCCGAACTGGCGCTGGACTACTTCGGTGTGGCTGGTACCCGTCATGATTGAATCCTTTTGGTTTTATTGCCTGTACCGGCCTCTTCGCGGGCAAGCCCGCTCCCACTAATACAGCATTGCCTCAGGCCTTGTGATATCTGTAGGAGCGGGCTTGCCCGCGAAGAGGCCGGTACTGTCACCTACCTGCTTCAGGCATCCCGGAACAGCCAGGGCTGCGCGGCGCGGTGCTTGCCTTCGAAGGCCTTGATCGCGTCGCTGTCCTGCAAGGTCAGACCGATGTCGTCCAGGCCGTTGAGCAGGCAGTGCTTGCGGAACGCATCGATCTCGAAGTGCAGCACCTTGCCATCTGGACGGGTGACAGCCTGCGCCTGCAAGTCGATGGTCAGCTGGTAGCCCGGGTTGGCTTCGACCTGCTTGAACAACTCATCCACTTCCTCATCGCTGAGGATGATCGGCAGCAGGCCGTTCTTGAAGCTGTTGTTGAAGAAGATGTCGGCAAAGCTCGGCGCAATGATGCTGCGGAAACCGTACTCGTCCAGCGCCCAAGGTGCGTGCTCGCGGCTGGAGCCGCAACCGAAGTTCTCCCGCGCCAGCAACACGCTGGCACCTTGGTAGCGTTCGTGGTTGAGCACGAACTCCTTGTTCACCGGGCGCTTGCTGTTGTCTTGGTAGGGCTGGCCCACGTCCAGGTAGCGCCACTCGTCGAACAGGTTGGGGCCGAAGCCGGTACGCTTGATCGACTTGAGAAACTGCTTGGGGATGATCTGGTCGGTGTCGACGTTGGCACGATCCAACGGCGCGACGAGGCCGGTGTGCTGGGTAAAGGCTTTCATGCTGCGCTCCCTTGGATCAACTCGCGGACATCGATGAAGTGGCCAGTTACCGCAGCGGCGGCGGCCATGGCCGGGCTGACCAGGTGGGTACGACCACCGGCACCCTGACGGCCTTCGAAGTTGCGATTGGACGTCGAGGCGCAATGCTCGCCGCTTTCCAGGCGGTCCGGGTTCATCGCCAGGCACATGGAGCAACCTGGTTCACGCCACTCGAAGCCCGCCTCGAGGAAGATCTTGTCCAAGCCCTCACGCTCGGCCTGGGCCTTGACCAGACCCGAGCCCGGCACGACGATGGCCTGCTTGACGGTAGCGGCAACCTTGCGGCCCTTGGCGATGTCCGCCGCAGCGCGCAGGTCTTCGATCCGCGAGTTGGTGCAGGAGCCGATGAACACGCGGTCCAGCTGGATATCAGTGATCGCCTGGTTGGCAGTAAGGCCCATGTACTTGAGCGCGCGCTCGATCGAACCACGCTTGATCAGATCGGCCTCGGCGGCCGGATCCGGCACGCGCTGGTCGACGGCGAGCACCATTTCCGGGGAAGTGCCCCAGCTGACCTGCGGCTTGATCTGTGCAGCGTCGAGTTCGACCACGGTGTCGAACACGGCATCATCGTCGGAGACCAGGTCTTTCCAGGCTTCGACGGCACGTTTCCAGTCCTCGCCCTTGGGCGCATACGGACGGCCCTCGACATAGGCAACGGTGGTCGCATCGGTAGCCACCAGCCCGACACGGGCCCCGGCTTCGATGGACATGTTGCAGATGGTCATGCGGCCTTCCATCGACAGCTCGCGGATGGCGCTGCCGGCGAACTCCATGGCGTGGCCATTGCCACCGGCAGTACCGATCTTGCCGATGACGGCAAGCACGATATCCTTCGCGGTGACGCCGACCGGCAACTGGCCTTCGACGCGTACCAACATGTTCTTCATCTTCTTGGCAACCAGGCACTGGGTGGCGAGCACGTGCTCGACCTCGGAGGTGCCGATGCCATGGGCCAAGGCCCCGAAGGCGCCGTGGGTCGAGGTGTGCGAGTCACCGCAGACTACGGTCATGCCCGGCAAGGTGGCGCCCTGCTCCGGGCTGATGACGTGGACGATGCCCTGGCGCTCGTCGTTCATCTTGAATTCGACGATGCCGTATTCGTCACAGTTCTCGTCCAGGGTCTGCACCTGCAGGCGCGACACTTGGTCGACGATGGCCTCGATACCGCCCTTGCGCTCTGGCGTGGTCGGCACGTTGTGGTCGGGCGTGGCGATGTTGGCGTCGATGCGCCATGGCTTGCGATTGGCCAGGCGCAGGCCTTCGAAAGCTTGCGGCGAAGTCACTTCATGGATGATGTGACGATCGATATAGATCAAGGACGAGCCATCGTCGCGCCGTTTGACTTCGTGCGCATCCCAGAGTTTGTCGTAGAGCGTTTTGCCAGCCATCAGACTGTTCCTCATCAGCGTCTTTCTATGCCAATAACCCCTTGGCTTGTACGGACGATGCTATGGGGTTAGATTGAATAACTCAAATTCATAATTTTTATACTTTGGATAACCAATAGGAATCCGAGCACATGGATCTCGCCAACCTCAGCGCCTTCATCGCCATCGCCGAAACCGGAAGTTTTTCCGGCGCCGGTGAGCGCCTCCACCTGACCCAGCCTGCCGTCAGCAAACGCATCGCCGGCCTGGAGCAGCAACTGGATGTACGCCTGTTCGATCGCCTGGGCCGTGAGGTCACCTTGACCGAAGCCGGCCGAGCTCTGCTGCCTCGCGCCTATCAGATCCTCAATGTACTGGATGATACGCGCCGCGCCCTGACCAATTTGACAGGAGAAGTTACCGGGCGCCTGACCCTGGCCACCAGCCATCATATCGGCCTGCACCGCCTGCCCCCGCTGCTGAGGGCTTTCACCCGACAGTACCCTTCCGTGGCACTGGATATTCAGTTCCTAGATTCAGAAACGGCCTACGACGAAGTTCTCCATGGCCGCGCGGAAATCGCAGTGATCACCCTGGCCCCCGAGCCCCATCACCTGGTCCGGGCCGTTCCAGTGTGGGATGACGCCCTGGATTTCGTAGCGGCCCCGGAGCACGCCCTGGCCCTTGATGGAGATGTCAGCTTGGCCGATATCGCCCGCCACCCCGCCGTGTTCCCCGGCGGCAACACCTTTACCCATCACATCGTGCAGCGCTTGTTCGAGAGTCAGGGCCTGACGCCGAACATCGCCATGAGCACCAACTACCTGGAGACCATCAAGATGATGGTTTCCATCGGCCTCGCGTGGAGCGTGCTGCCACGTACTATGCTCGATGAACAGGTTGCACCCATCGCCTTGCCCGGCATACAGCTGTCGCGCCAGCTAGGCTACATTTTGCATACGGAACGAACGCTGTCGAATGCGGCAAAGGCGTTCATGGCATTGCTCGACAGCCACTCAGGGTCCGCCTGACCGTCCATCAGCCAGGCATTTCACTTACAAGGACGCTTCATCCGCCAAAGGTCTGGTACCGATGCCCAAATCAGCAAACCGCTTTCCGCGCCTGCCGCGCATTCCTGCGGTCGACCCCCAGGAGTCCGAGCAGGCCTGGCAGAATGCTCCGCAATTGCTGGCGGCGCTGAATGGCGCACGCCTGGGCGCCTGGCTGTGGGATATCGAAACCGGCCGGGTGAGTTGGTCGCGAGGCACGCAGGCGTTGTTCGGTTTCGACCCCTTGCGCCCGCTACCCGCGGACATCGACTACCTGGACCTGTTGCCGGAGGAAGATCGCACCCGCACCCGCCAGTTGTTCCACGCCGTGGTCAATGGCGAGCCCGTGGAGCAGGCCATGCGTCATCGCATCCGCTGGCCGGACGGCAGCCTGCACTGGCTGGAAATCAATGGCAGCCTCACCCATGATCGCCATGGCCGTCCGCAGATGATCGGGGTGATCCGCGAGATCACTCGCCAGCGTGATCGCGAAACCGCATTGATCAACTCGGAAAAGCGTTTTGCCACCCTCTTCCACCTCAGCCCCAATGCCATCCTGCTGACCCGCCGCAACGATGGCATGATCTTCGAGGTCAACCAGCACTTCGAGGACATGTTCGGCTGGCCCGGCGCCCAGGTCGTCGGCAAGACCAGCGTGGAACTCGGCCTCTGGGTTCACCCCGAGCAGCGACAGCAAGTACTGGAGGCCACCCGCAGCAGTGGTAGCCCGGTGATCATGGAAGTCCAGTTCCGCGCCACCAGCGGCAACATCCACGATGGCATCCTCTGCACCCAGGGTATCGAGCTCGAAGGCATCACCTACCTGATCAGCACCTTTGTCGACACCACCGAGCGCAAGCGGGCCGAACAGGCACTCAAGGACAGCCAGGAGCGCCTGGACCTGGCCCTGGACTCGGCGCAGTTGGGTACCTGGGACTGGCACATTCCCAGCGGCATGCTCTATGGCTCCGCGCGCGCCGCGCAACTGCACGGCCTTGACCCGGTGCCCTTCCATGAGTCCTTCGACGCCTTCTTCGAAGGCGTGCCCGAGGAAGAACGCAGCGTCATGCGTCAAGCCTACCGTAGCCTGCGCGAAGGGCCGGCCGGCAACTACCAGATCACCTATCGCGTCCAGCTGGAGAACGGCGCATCGCGCTATATCGAAAGCCGTGCGCGGCTTTATCGCGACGAACATGGCAACCCACTGCGCATGGCCGGCACCTTGCTGGACATCACCGACCAGGTCGAGCGCGAGCAACGCCTGAGCGCCTCGGAAGAGAAGTTCGCCAGCCTGTTCCAGGTCAGCCCCGACCCGATCTGCGTCACTCACCAGGATACGGGCCAGTTCATCGAGATCAATCCAGCCTTCACCCAGACCTTCGGCTGGGAGGCCGAACAGGTCATCGGGCGCAGCGCCGAGCAGATCGGCCTGTGGGCCGAGTCGTCCGAGCGCGCCCAGCGTATCGAACGGGTGATCCGCGAGCAGGCCTTGAGCAATGTCGCGGTCGTGGTCAACCACCGCAATGGCTCACCGCTCACCTGCGTGATCTCCAGCCGTCTGATCACGGTAGACAGCCAACCCTGCAGCGTCACCACGCTACGTGACATCACCCAGCAACAGCGCGCCGAAGCGGCACTCAAGGCCAGCGAGGAGAAGTTCGCCAAAGCCTTCCACTCGAGCCCCGACGCCATCACCATCACCGAACGGCACAGTGGCCGCTATGTCGAGGTCAACGACGGCTTCTGCCGCCTGACCGGATACAGCAGCAGCGAGGTGGTGGGCCGCACCGTTTTCGAACTGGGCATCTGGGCCGACGACAAGCAACGAGCGGCCTTGCTTGCCGAACTCGGGGAGCGTGGCCGGGTACACCACCGGGAAATGCTCGGGCGCAACAAGCGCGGAGACATCCTGACCGTCGAGGTGTCCGTCGAGCCGATCAGCCTCAATGAAACCGACTGCCTGCTGCTGACCGCCCGCGATGTCAGCCAGTTGAAGAACGCACAGGCGCAGATCCGTCACCTGGCCTACCACGATCCGCTGACCAACCTGCCCAACCGTGCCCTGCTGATGGACCGGCTCAGCCAGCAGATCGCCCTGCTCAAGCGTCACAACTTGCGCGGCGCCCTGCTGTTCCTCGACCTGGACCACTTCAAGCACATCAACGACTCCCTGGGCCACCCCGTCGGCGACACGGTATTGAAGATCATCACTGCCCGCCTCGAAGCCAGCGTACGCCTGGAAGACACCGTGGCACGCCTGGGCGGCGACGAATTCGTGGTCCTGCTCAGCGGTCTCGAGGGAAGTCGCGAGCACGTCGAGGGCAAGGTTCGCGAGTTGGCCGACACCCTGCGCGAGCTGCTGGCCGAACCCATGTCGCTGGATGGCCAGCGCCTGCAGGTGACGCCCAGCATCGGCGTGGCACTGATTCCCGACCATGGCGCCACCCCGGCCGACTTGCTCAAGCGTGCAGACATCGCCCTTTACCGGGCCAAGGATTCCGGGCGCAATACCACCCAGCTGTTCCACACCACCATGCAGAAAGCGGCCAGCGAGCGCCTGCGCATGGAAAACGACCTGCGCCTGGCACTGGCGCGTGGCGAACTGGCCCTGCACTTCCAGCCCCAGGTGGACGCCCGCGACAACCGCATCGTCGGCGCCGAAGTGCTCTTGCGCTGGCACCATCCGCAACTTGGCCAGCAAGCGCCCTCACAGTTCATCCAGGTACTCGAGGAAAGCGGCCTGATACTCGAGGTGGGCAGCTGGATCCTCGACGAAGCCTGCGACGCCTGCGCGCGCATGCTCGAGGATGGGCTGATCAGTGCCGACGATTTCAGCCTCTGCGTGAATATCAGCCCCAGGCAATTCCGCCAGAATGATTTCGTCGAGCGGGTACTACGCAGCCTCGACGACTATCGCCTGCCCAGGCGCATGCTCAAACTGGAGATCACCGAGGGCATCGTCATCCAGAACCTGGAAGACACCATCAACAAGATGCGCGAACTCAAACGCTACGGGGTGAGCTTCGCCATGGATGATTTCGGCACGGGCTATTCGTCGCTGACCTACCTCAAGCGCCTGCCGGTGGATGCGCTGAAGATCGACCAGACCTTCGTGCGTGACGCGCCCAACGACCCCAATGATGCCGAGATCGTTCGCGCCATCGTGGCCATGGCGCGCAGCCTGGAACTGGCGGTGATCGCAGAAGGTGTCGAACTGACAGAGCAACTGGAGTTTCTCGAGCGCCAGGGCTGCTACCTGTACCAGGGCTACCTGCACAGCCGGCCGCTACCCTTGCCGGAGTTTCGCCAGATCTTGCAGGAAACCCCTGCAGACTATTGATAGCGCACGCCCCACAGGAGGGCGGTGTCACAGAAATGCGAAAGGGCACCCTAGGGTGCCCTTCCATTCACTTCACTGCATTCAATTCAGTGCAGCCTTTTCACCATTGATCGGAATACGCTTGGCCTTGGCTTCTTCCGGCACGACGCGCAGCAGGTCGATGCTGAGCAGGCCGTTAGCCAGACCGGCGGCTTTTACTTCGATGTGATCCGCCAGGCGGAACGACAGCTTGAAAGCACGCTGGGCGATACCCTGATGCAGATAGGTGACTTCGGCAGCGCCATTTTCGCGCTTGCCACCGGTAACGGTCAGGACGCCTTTTTCGACCTGAAGGTCGAGATCCTGCTCCTGGAAGCCGGCTGCAGCAACCACGATGCGATAGTGGTCATCGCCATGCTTTTCGACGTTGTAGGGCGGGTAGCTGCTACCGGCCTCATTACGTGCCGCGGATTCGAACAGGTCATTGAAACGATCGAAACCTACGGAATGGCGGAACAGTGGTGCGAGGGAGAAAGCGGTAGTCATGGTCATAAACTCCTGAGATTCAGCAAGTAAGTCACTACGCGACCCGACTTCGGCATCGCGTACTCAAGAGATAAGGTCAGGCAACGGACTTTCAAGGGCTCTCATGAAAAAATCTGCCCACCCCGCACGATGCAGCTGCCCATCAGGCGACGCACTCGGTGAAAGAGGCCGTTTTCACTGGCTCGACACCCAACAGCCGGCTGATGCGCGCGCAGTCATCCTCGCGCCGCAACTCGGCGAACAACAGTACAGCCTCCGGGTAGCTGCGGGTCAACATCGCCAACCACTGCTTCATCCGCCCGGGCGCATAGCGTGGCGACAATTTGGCCTGCGCCTGGCGCCAGAACTCGCGCAGCAGCGGTAACAGATCGCTCCATACCATCGGTTGGTAGTCCCGTCCCTCGCGCGCAGCGGCGATCTGCAAGCCCAGATCCGGCCGCGACACCAGTCCGCGCCCGAGCATGATGTTTTCGGCGCCGCTGACTTCGCGGCAGCGTCGCCAATCATCGACGGTCCAGATCTCGCCATTGGCAAAGACCGGCACCTTGACCACGTCCTGCACCCGCGCCACCCACTCCCAGTGAGCCGGCGGCTTGTAACCCTCTACCTTGGTTCGCGCATGCACCACCAGGTGCTGCGACCCACCCTCGGCCAGCGCGATGCCACACTCCAGCGCACCATCCGGACTGTCGAAGCCCAGACGCATCTTCGCCGTCACCGGGATCTGCGCCGGCACCGCCCGTCGAACCTCACGAACGATGGCATGCAGCAGCTCGGGCTCCTTGAGCAGCACAGCGCCCCCGCGAGACTTGTTCACGGTCTTGGCCGGGCAGCCGAAGTTAAGGTCGATTACCGGTGCCCCGAGTTCACAGGCCAGGGCGGCGTTGTCCGCCAGGCACAGCGGATCGGAGCCCAGCAACTGCACACGCATCGGCGTGCCGGCAGCCGTGCGCGCACCGTTGCGCAACTCGGGTGCCAACTTGTCGAACGACGAAGGTGGCAGCAAGCGATCACAGACACGGATGAACTCGGTGACACACCAGTCGATACCACCGACGCGGGTCAGCACGTCGCGCAGGATGTTGTCGACCAGCCCCTCCATTGGGGCCAGGGCAATTTGCATTTCAGGGTCTCGACGAGAAAAGGCGGCAGTTTAGCAAAAAATGCCCGTCGATCAGGCGCCGATCAGCGCCGGACCATAGCCTTCGAGGAACTCGGCCGGCATGCGTCTGGGCTTGCCGCTGGACAGCTCGATACAGGCAAAGGTGGTTTGCGCGCGCAACAGGGTGACCCCGTCACTCGGGCGCTTGAGCTGGAAACGACGGGTCATGCGCAGGCGCTGATCCCAGTCGATGATCCAGGTGGCCAATTGCAGCTCGTCGTCTTCGTACGCCGCTGCCAGATAATCGATCTCATGGCGGACCACGGCCATTGCCCGATCCAGACGACGATACTCGGCAAGGTCCAGCCCCAGGCGTTGTGAATGACGCCAGGCGCAGCGCTCCAGCCAGGTGACGTAGACCGCGTTGTTGGCGTGACCGAGGCCGTCGATATCCTCGGTGCCGACGCGAAGGTCGATGATGAATGGCGCTGCCAGATCCCAGCTCATGCCCGCTCCTGTAGTCAGTGAACGGGCAGAGTGTAACGGATGCTCAGGCGCTTTGCCGTGCCGGTTGGGTCGTACGTGCCAGCAACTCGAGCACAGCCTGGGTCAGACGCGGATCAGCCAGCACCCGTTGATGCCCACCCTCCTCCAGCAGCAACAGGCGACTGTCGAACCAGGCCTTGTGAATGACCTGAGCCTCACTGGCCGCAACCAGCGCATCGTCAGCCGCATGAACGACCAGCCCAGGCAACTCGAGCTGGTAGCCACTGACATCCAGCCGATCGATCTGCACGCCTACGTCGCGCTCGACCTGGCGAATGAAGGCTGCACGCGCCCGCCCAGGCATCCCCAGGCGCCGGGCAAAACCGCGCAACACCCCGAGCAATTGGGCAGGTGCAGCAATGCTCACCGCCGACTCGGCACGCAATCCCCACTGCAACGCCAACATGACGCTGGCGCCACCCATCGAATGACCGATCACCGCCCGTAAAGGCGGCAGCTCCGCCGCGGCCTCAAGCAGTGCCCGGGCGAACAGCACCACATGCGCCTGCTGCCCCGGCGAACGGCCATGGGCCGGCCCCTCGAGGGACACGACCGTATGCCCTGCCTGCACCAGGGCTTCGATCAGCGCGGCGAACTGAGTGGGCCGCCCCTCCCAGCCGTGCATCAGGAGCACCGTCGGCCCCTTGCCCCAGCGCAACGCCGAAAGACCGAAGCGCAGGGTGATCCGCTCGGCAGATGCCAATAACGGCAGTTCCCATTGCCGCGCAGGCAGGTTGCGCGGCGTCATGAAGGCGCGACGCATGCGCTCGGCGACATGCTCGGGGGCCAGATGGCCAAGGGTGCCGTTGACGCTGCGAATCCAGCTCAGGGTAGTCATCGCCTTGCTCCAGAGTTGAGGTTGCTCAGATAACCGCCGACTTGGCGGCGCGCAGAATACGGTCGGAAAGCTCGGAAGCGCCCAAGGCTCGGGCCAGGGCCAGGCCGCCGACCATCAGGGCGAGGTCGGCGAATGCCTTGTCGATATCCTCGGGACGATCGACCATCTGCGCCGTCATCAGCTCGAGGTGTTCAGCCAGCTTCTCGCGAAAGGCTTCGGGCAAACGCTGCATCTCACCCAGCGAATTAGGCAAGGGACAGGCGTGCTCATAGGCATCACGGTGCTTGCGCGACAGATAGAAAGCCGCTGCCAGCGCACGACGCTCGGCGCCAGACAGGCTGGGGTCGACTTGCGAGAGCAAGGCCCGTCGCTCACCGAGCAACTGGTCGAATGCCGCCAGCATCAACTCATCCTTGCTGTCGAAATGGGCGTAGAAACCTCCGACAGTGAGGCCTGCCGCAGCCATTACCTGGCCTACGCTGGGGTCGGCTGGCCCCTGCTGGATCAGGGCGCTACAGGCAGCATCGAGAATACGCTCGCGGGTCCTGGTCTTTTTATCGTTCATGGGCACCCCCAAATATGATGATCGAAATATTACGCATGTAATATTTTCTGGCAAGCGAAATCGCGTACCGCTGATCGGGCACTTGGAAGATGAAGGAGGTAGAAAAACAAAAGGCCCATTCAATAATCGAATGAGCCTTTGAAGTCCCGTAAAACACGGGTAAAAGTGGCGTCCCCTAGGGGACTCGAACCCCTGTTACCGCCGTGAAAGGGCGGTGTCCTAGGCCACTAGACGAAGGGGACGTAAACCTTCGCACCGATTCATTTTCACGAATCGTGGCAGATTGGTGGAGCTAAGCGGGATCGAACCGCTGACCTCCTGCATGCCATGCAGGCGCTCTCCCAGCTGAGCTATAGCCCCGAAACAAAACAAAAAGCTCACTCAACAGTCGAATGAGCCTTTCAACCCCGCAAAACGCGGGAAGAAATGGCGTCCCCTAGGGGACTCGAACCCCTGTTACCGCCGTGAAAGGGCGGTGTCCTAGGCCACTAGACGAAGGGGACGTAACCTTCGTGCCGATCCGCTTTCACGAACCGCGGCAAAATTGGTGGAGCTAAGCGGGATCGAACCGCTGACCTCCTGCATGCCATGCAGGCGCTCTCCCAGCTGAGCTATAGCCCCGGATTTCTAGCCTCTCGGCCCAGCGACATCATGAAATATCGCTTGTGCAATACTGGCGTCCCCTAGGGGACTCGAACCCCTGTTACCGCCGTGAAAGGGCGGTGTCCTAGGCCACTAGACGAAGGGGACGAACCTTCTTACCTTCAAGACATGGTTGCTGGACCAGTCTTTCTTCACGACCTTGATCATGAAGCGGAATTTGGTGGAGCTAAGCGGGATCGAACCGCTGACCTCCTGCATGCCATGCAGGCGCTCTCCCAGCTGAGCTATAGCCCCACAATGTCGCTTTGAACCGAACCACCGGCTGGGTGCCTGATGCTTCATTTTCGTTCATCGCTGTGGACGGGGCGCATATTAAGATCGGATTGCAGCACTGTCAAACGAATTCGTGAAAATATTCAAAATTTTTTTCACAGATAACAATCACTTACCGCCCTGCCCTGCTCCTGGGGAATGCCGGGTGCCGTGGCAGCGGGACAAGCCCGCTGCCACGGCATTGTGTGACAAGCCAATCAGGCAATGTTTGCCAGCAGCTTTTCCCACTCTTTGTTCTCTTTCTTCGACACACCGCCCAGCAGCTCCAGTGCCTGACGCAGACGGTAGCGGGTCAGGTCGGGGCCGAGAATCTCCATGGCATCGAGCACCGACACCGAGCTGGCTTGCCCCGAAATCGCGGCGAACATCAGCGGCATGGCGTCACGCAGCTTCAGCTCCAGGGCCTCGACCACCGCCTGGATGCAGCCGGTAATACGCTCCTTTTCCCACTGCCGCAGGCTTTCGAGCTTCCACAAGATCAACTGCATGACCTGACGCACCTGATCGGGCGACAGTTTCTTGTGCTCGAACAGCTTGGCATCGAGCTTGAGGGCGCCCTCGAAGAAGAACCCGCCCAGTGGCGCGATCTGGCTGAAGGTTTCGACACGCCCCTGTACATGCGGTGCGATCTTCATCATGTAGTCGCTGTTGAACGCCCACTTCTGCACACGCGCAGCAAACTCCTCGACCGGCAGGTCGCGCAGCCACTGGCCATTGAGCCAGGACAGCTTCTCGATGTCGAAGATCGGCCCGCCAAGGGAAATGCGCGACAGGTCGAAATGCTCGACCATTTCTGCCAGGGAGAACTTTTCACGCTCGTCCGGCATCGACCAGCCCATGCGCCCCAGGTAGTTGAGCATGGCCTCAGGCATGAAGCCCATACGCTCGTAGAACGTGACCGAAGTCGGGTTCTTGCGCTTGGACAGCTTGGATTTGTCCGGGTTACGCAGCAGCGGCATATAGCACAGCTTGGGCTGCTCCCAGCCAAAATACTCGTAGAGTTTGATCAGCTTCGGCGCCGACGGCAGCCATTCCTCGCCTCGCAGGACGTGGGTGATGCCCATCAGGTGGTCGTCGACCACGTTGGCCAGGAAGTACGTCGGCAGGCCGTCGTTCTTCATCAGCACCTGCATGTCCATGCGGTCCCACGGAATTTCGACATCGCCACGCAGCATGTCAGGCACCACGCAGATGCCCTCGCTCGGCACTTTCATGCGAATCACGTGAGGCTCGCCAGCGGCCAGTCGACGCTGCACTTCCTCGGCGCTCATTTTCAATGCGCGGCCGTCATAGCGCGGTGTTTCGCCGCGAGCCATCTGTTCGGCACGCATCTGATCCAGCTCTTCGGCGGTGCAGAAGCAATAGAACGCATGGCCGGCATCGACCAGTTGCTTGGCGTACTTGGCGTAGATCTCACCGCGCTCGCTCTGCCGGTAGGGGCCATGCGGGCCGCCAACGTCCGGACCTTCGTTCCATTCGATCCCGAGCCAGCGCAGGGCGTCGAAGATCTGCTGTTCCGACTCGCGGGTCGAACGCAACTGATCGGTGTCTTCGATACGCAGGATGAACTCGCCGCCGTGCTGCTTGGCAAAGCAGTAGTTGAACAGGGCGATGTAGGCGGTGCCGACGTGGGGGTCGCCAGTGGGCGATGGCGCGATACGCGTGCGAACGGTGGTCATGGACAGTCTCGGACGAAAGATGAAACAAAGGCGAGATGTTAGCAGGGTGCGGGCATCGGGCTCCAGCAATGGCGCTATCGTCACTTGTGGCGGTGCATTGCCGAGCTGTTAAATTTGCTTACATTTCTGGAACGATAGTCCCTATGCCTGCTCAACTCAAACGCCGCCTGCTGATCTTTCTCGCCTTGGTGGTGCTGATCGCCCTCGCCTTTCTCGCCCATTGGTACTTCAAGGGGCGCTTCTACGAAAGTACCGACAATGCCTATGTGCAGGGTGAGATCACACGCATTTCCAGCCAGCTTGGTGCGCGGGTCGACGAGGTTCTGGTAGAGGACAATCAACACGTCATGCGAGGCGACCTGCTGGTCCGCCTGGAGGTCGCCGACTTCCAGCTGGCGGTCGAGCGCGCCCGGGCGGCACTGGCGACGCGAGAAGCCGAGCGTGTCCAGGCGCAAAGCCGACTGATCCAGCAAGACAGCTTGATCGCCGCCGGTCGAGCCCAGGTTGCCGCCAACCAGGCCACTCTCGATCGCTCGCGCCTGGACCTCAATCGTGCCGAAGCCCTGCGCAAACCCGGGTTCGTCTCGGAAGAGCGAGTCACCACCCTGTCTGCAGAAAACCACGTCGCCCGCTCCCAGGTCGACAAGGCCCAGGCCGACCTGCAGAGCCAGCGCCAGCAGATAGATGCACTGACGGCCGAACTCAAGCGCCTCGATGCACAAATTGCCAACGCCCGAGCAGACCTGGCACAGGCAGAACTCAACCTTACCCGCTGTGAAATCCACGCCCCCATCAGTGGCACCATCGGTCAGCGCAGCGCCCGCAATGGCCAGGTGGTGCAGGCCGGCGCCTATCTGCTGTCGATCGTCCCGGACGAAGACATCTGGGTGCAGGCCAACTTCAAGGAGACCCAGATCGGCAACATGCATCGGGGCCTGCGTGCCGAACTGACCTTCGACAGTTATCCCGACACCCCGATCGAAGGCCGTGTCGATAGCCTGTTCGCTGCATCCGGGGCGCAATTCAGCCTGCTGCCACCGGACAATGCCACGGGTAACTTCACCAAGGTGGTACAACGCATTCCGGTCAAGCTGACCTTTGCCGCCAATAACCCCTTGCATGGCCGTATTCGCCCAGGCATGTCGGTAACCGCCACCGTCGACCTGCGCGACACGGCCGATCAGGCAGAGCGCGGCGAGCCCCACGATGGCCGGTGATCAACTGCTGCGACCGACCGCGGAGCCGAGCAGGCGCGACTGGATTGCGGTGATGAGCGTGATGCTCGGCGCATTCATGGCAGTGCTGGACATTCAGATCACCAACTCCTCGCTCAAGGATATCCAGGGGGCACTGTCTGCCACCCTGGAAGAGGGCTCGTGGATCTCGACCTCCTACCTGGTGGCGGAAATCATCATGATCCCGTTGACCGCCTGGCTTGTGCAGCTGCTTTCCGCCAGGCGCCTGGCGGTGTGGGTGTCGCTCGGTTTCCTGGCGTCCTCGTTGTTGTGCTCGATGGCCTGGAACCTGGAAAGCATGATCGTGTTTCGCGCCCTCCAGGGCTTTACCGGCGGCGCCCTGATTCCGCTGGCCTTCACCCTGACCCTGATCAAACTGCCCGAACACCATCGGGCCAAGGGCATGGCAATGTTCGCCATGACCGCGACCTTCGCGCCCTCCATCGGGCCGACCCTGGGCGGCTGGCTCACCGAAAACTGGGGGTGGGAATACATCTTCTACATCAACATCCCGCCGGGGCTGGTGATGATCGCGGGCCTGCTCTACGGGCTGGAGAAGAAACAGGCGCACTGGGAGCTGCTCAAGAGCACCGATTACGCCGGCATCGTCACCCTGGGGGTCGGCCTGGGTTGCCTGCAGGTGTTCCTGGAAGAAGGTCATCGCAAGGACTGGCTGGAGTCCAGCCTTATTGTCGGCCTGGGTACCATGGCCCTGCTCTGCCTGATCACCTTCGTCATCCTCCAGCTTTCCCGAGCCAATCCCCTGATCAACCTGCGCATCCTCGGCAACCGCAACTTCGGCCTGTCGAGCATCGCCAGCCTGGGCATGGGTGTGGGGCTTTATGGATCGATCTATCTGCTGCCGCTGTACCTGGCGCAGATCCAGGGCTACAACGCCCTGCAGATCGGCGAGGTGATCATGTGGATGGGTATTCCACAGCTGTTCCTGATTCCGCTGGTGCCGCAACTGATGAAGGTCATTGCACCCAAGCTGCTCTGTGCACTGGGGTTTTGCCTGTTCGGGGCTGCCAGCTTCGGCTCGGGAGTGCTCAACCCGGACTTCGCAGGGCCGCAGTTCAACCATATCCAGATCATTCGTGCACTTGGGCAGCCAATGATCATGGTCACCATCTCGCTGATCGCCACGGCTTACATTCAGCCTCAGGATGCGGGCTCGGCCTCAAGTCTGTTCAACATCCTGCGCAACCTGGGTGGCGCCATTGGTATCGCCTTGCTGGCCACCTTGCTGGATGCACGGACCAAAGTGTATTTCGACTACCTGCGCGAATCAGTGGTCCCGAGCAACCCGCAAGTGGCGGAGCGACTGGCCCAACTGGCCGAACGGCTAGGCAGTGACAGCGCAGCACTGGGGCGCTTGAGCGAAATCACCCACCAGCAGGCACTGATCATGGCCTACAACGATGCGTTCCACCTGGTAGGGATCGGTTTGGCAGTCAGCATGGTGGCAGTACTGCTGACACGCAAACTGCCACAGGGGCTGAAGGCCGGGGAGGCACATTGACCAGTATCTTGGCCGCTTCTGCACCGATGCGCGCGCTTAGCTGGCAATAAGCCGCTCACGCAACTGCCCGATCTCATCGCGCAACTGAGCGGCGGCCTCGAACTCCAGGTCGCGGGCCAGCTGGAACATCTTCTCTTCCAGCACTTTGATGCGCTTGGTGATCTCGCCAGGGGTCTGCAGCTCTGCCTCGTAGCGCGCAGCCTCCTCCGCCGCCTTGGCCATGCCCTTGCGCTTCTTGCTGCGCGCACCGGGCACCGTGGCACCTTCCATGATATCGGTGATGTCCTTGACCACCCCCTTGGGCACGATGCCATTCGCTTCGTTGAACGCGACCTGCTTGTCCCGACGCCGCTCGGTCTCGTCAATCGCCCGCTGCATGGAGCCGGTCACCTGGTCGGCATAGAGGATCGCCTTGCCGTTGAGGTTACGTGCTGCGCGGCCGATGGTCTGGATCAGCGAACGCTCCGAACGCAGGAAGCCTTCCTTGTCGGCATCGAGAATGGCCACCAACGACACCTCCGGCATGTCCAGACCCTCGCGCAACAGGTTGATGCCCACCAATACATCAAAGGTGCCCAGACGCAGGTCTCGGATGATCTCCACACGCTCCACGGTGTCAATGTCCGAGTGCAGGTAGCGCACACGCACATCATGATCTGCAAGGTAGTCGGTAAGGTCCTCGGCCATGCGCTTGGTCAGGGTCGTCGCCAGCACCCGCTCCCCCACCGCCACTCGCTTGCCGATTTCCGACAGCAGGTCATCCACCTGGGTGAGGGCTGGACGCACCTCTACCTGAGGATCGACCAGACCGGTCGGCCGTACCACCTGCTCGACCACGCGCCCGGCATGCTCAGCCTCGTAGGGGCCGGGTGTCGCCGAGACGAAGATGGTCTGCGGGCTGACCGACTCCCACTCGTCGAAGCGCATGGGCCGGTTATCCAACGCCGATGGCAGACGGAAACCGTACTCCACCAGCGTCTCCTTGCGAGAACGGTCGCCCTTGTACATGGCGCCGACCTGAGGAACGCTGACGTGTGATTCATCGATCACCAGCAACGCATCGGCAGGAAGATAATCGTAGAGCGTCGGCGGCGGTGCCCCAGCCGGGCGGCCGGACAGATAGCGCGAGTAGTTCTCGATACCGTTGCAATAGCCCAGCTCCAGGATCATCTCCAGGTCGAAGCGCGTGCGCTGCTCCAGACGCTGGGCCTCCACCAGTTTGTTGGCCTTGTTGAGGTACTCAAGCCGCTCGCCGAGCTCCTCCTTGATGCCGTCCACCGCCTCGAGCAGGGTCTCGCGCGGGGTCACATAGTGGCTCTTGGGGTAGAAGGTGAAACGCGGCAGCTTGCGGATCACTTCGCCGGTCAAGGGGTCGAAGGCGGCGATGTTCTCTACTTCGTCGTCGAACAGCTCGATACGGATGGCCTCGAGGTCCGATTCGGCCGGGAAGATGTCGATCACGTCGCCACGCACCCGGAAGGTGGCGCGGGCAAAATCCATCTCGTTTCGGGTGTATTGCAGGTCGGCCAGCCGGCGCAGCAGTGCGCGCTGGTCGAGCTTGTCACCGCGATCGACGTGCAGAACCATCTTCAGGTAGGTTTCCGGGCTGCCCAGACCATAGATACACGACACCGTGGTGACAATGATCGCGTCGCGCCGCTCAAGCAATGCCTTGGTCGCCGACAGACGCATCTGCTCGATGTGGTCGTTGATCGAGGCATCCTTCTCGATGAAGGTGTCCGACGACGGGACGTAGGCTTCCGGCTGGTAGTAGTCGTAGTAGGAGACGAAGTACTCCACCGCGTTGTTCGGGAAGAACGCCTTGAACTCGCCATACAGCTGAGCAGCCAGCGTCTTGTTCGGCGCCAGCACCATGGTCGGGCGCTGGACCTGCTGAATGACGTTGGCGATGCTGAAGGTCTTGCCGGAGCCGGTCACCCCGAGCAGGGTCTGGTGCGACAGCCCCGCCTCGATACCCTCGACCATCAGGCGAATGGCCTCGGGCTGGTCGCCGGCGGGCTGGAATCGGGTGACGAGCTGGAACTCGGACATGACGGGACCTCATGGATGTCGCGGCAACTGTAAATTTAGCCAGTAGTCTATACGCAAAAAGGCGCGCCGGGGTGGCCTTCGCCGCTGCAGATGTGAACGCTCATTGCAGTGGACCCGGCAATTCGACCAATGGTCGAAAAATATTTGCGCAAAGCGCCTGAAAACCTGTGCCAGAGTGTCGCAGTGACCGGTCGGTATCACTATACTGACTCCCCGTTTGCACCGCTTCAGTGCACTGGGCTGGAGGGTGCATCTCCTATCACTCTCCTATTCAGAGCCAAGGTAACAATGAGCCTGTTTTCCGCTGTCGAGCTGGCACCCCGCGACCCCATCCTGGGCCTCAACGAAGCATTCAACGCCGACCCACGTACCGACAAGGTCAACCTGGGCGTCGGTGTCTATTGCAATGAGGAAGGCCGCATCCCGCTGCTTCGCGCGGTGATCGAAGCCGAAACCCAGCGTGTCGCCCAACATGCCTCCCGCGGCTACCTGCCGATCGACGGCATCGCCGCCTACGACCAGGCCGTGCAGAAACTGCTGTTCGGCGCTGAATCCCCACTGCTGGCTGCAGGCCGCGTAGTGACCGTGCAGGCTGTCGGCGGCACCGGCGCACTGAAGATCGGTGCCGATTTCCTCAAGCGCCTTTCGCCGAACGCGGTCGTCGCCATCAGCGATCCGAGCTGGGAAAACCATCGCGCCCTGTTCGAGACTGCAGGCTTCCCAGTACAGAACTACCGCTATTACGACGCACCGAGCAACGACGTCAACCGCGCCGGCATGCTCGAAGACCTGAACAAGCTGCCATCGGGCTCGATCGTCGTCCTGCACGCCTGCTGCCACAACCCGACCGGTGTCGACCTGTCGCTCGACGACTGGAAGAACGTGCTGGAAGTGGTCAAGGCAAAGGGCCACGTACCGTTCCTCGACATGGCCTACCAAGGCTTTGGCGACGGTATCAGCGAAGATGCCTTCGCCGTGCGCCTGTTCGCCGAGTCGGGCCTGGAGTTCTTTGTCTCCAGCTCGTTCTCCAAATCGTTCTCGCTGTATGGCGAGCGCGTTGGCGCACTGTCGATCGTCACCGCCTCGAAAGACGAGAGCACCCGCGTGCTGTCGCAGGTCAAGCGCGTGATCCGCACCACCTACTCCAACCCGCCGACCCACGGTGCAACCATCGTCGCCACCGTGCTCAACAGCCCGGAACTGCGCCAGATGTGGGAAGCCGAGCTGGGCGAGATGCGTGAACGCATCCACGGCATGCGCAAGCAGATGGTCTCGCTCCTGGCCGAGTACGGCGCCAACCGCGACTTCAGCTTCGTCGGTCGCCAAGTCGGCATGTTCTCCTACTCAGGCCTGACCGTGGAACAGGTCGCGCGCCTGAAGAACGACTTCGGCATCTATGCGCTGGACACCGGTCGCATCGCCGTGGCCGCACTGAACCAGAGCAACATCCACGTGGTCACCAAGGCCATCGTCGAAGTGCTGTAACTGTTTGATTTGCCAGGGGGCGGCTTGACTTCCCCTTGGCATTCAGTAAGATACGCGCAGATTCCGCGATAGCTCAGTCGGTAGAGCAAATGACTGTTAATCATTGGGTCCCTGGTTCGAGTCCAGGTCGCGGAGCCAGACACTGAAAAACCTCCAGATGCGCAAGCACTGGAGGTTTTTTGTTTTCCGGGATCAGAAAGATCGCCGCAAGATGCGCTCAGCGGTCGCGCCCGATAGGGTAGAACACCCCACCACTCCAAACCCCCAACCACTCCTCGCCATCGATCACGCGCGGCACGGCAAGCTCCACCAGTTGGTAGAACACATTGCGGTGGATGAGCGCTTCGAGGTTGCTGCGCATCAGCAGGTAAGGCGATGGCTCATGCGTTGTCGGATCGGTCTCTACCCGAATAGGGTGATCAGGACCGGCATCGACCTGATCCTCGACATTGCTGGTAAAACGCAGGACCTGCTGCTCACCACTACCCTCCACTTCCAGGCTGACCGCCACGAACGGCGCATCATCGACACGAATGCCGACCTTCTCCACAGGCGTTACCAGAAAATAGTCATCACCGTCACGACGAATGATGGTAGAGAACAAGCGCACCATCGGCTTGCGCCCGATCGGCGTCCCCAGGTAATACCAGGTGCCGTCGCGGGCGATGCGCATGTCGATATCGCCGCAGAAATCAGGATTCCACAGGTGCACGGGAGGCAGGCCCTTGTCCTTGGGAATCTGCGCCAGAAGATCGTTGGCCTTACCCGTACCTGTCATCACCCGTTCCTTACCGACTCATTCCCAGGAGACTACGAGCGTACTCGCGCATGGGTGCCGCGAGCAAATCCTGCGGCGTGTTGTCGTGGAACGTCAACAAACCGCCACGGCTCTTGATGCGCGCTGTATCGATCAAGTAGCGAGTGCTGGTTTCGATCAGCATCATCTGCACTACACCGGTATCCCAGCCAAGGCGATCCACTGCCTGCTCGTCGTACCATTCATCGCCATTACCAATGCGGTCATCGGTGCGGGCGAAGCGGGTATAGAGCACGTAATGGGCGCCCACCGAACGCGCCTGCGCGATGGCGTCCTCCAGCCCCAACGGCGCCTTGGCGCGACGCACCAGCGGGAAATACTCGACGAAGCTCTTGAATGCCTCTTCGGCAACGGCATTCTGCTGCGGCACCGGGCCTTTTCCAGGCGGAACGAAAGCGCCCTGGCCAATGAAGATGAACGAATCAGGCTGCAGCCGGACCGACAAGGTTCGAGTGGTATCACTGTGATCGAGCAGACCGGCGTCGCTCATCTGATAGCGAACACCTTCGCCCATGTCGCTGACTTTCATGCAGCCGCTCAACGCCATCAGCGCCAGCAGCAAGACCAGGCTACGCATCTTTCCTCCAGTGACCGGTGACGAAAAACCGGCGAATAGCCGCCAGATGCAGCTTTTGCGCCAGCTCAGCCGCCGATCACCTTCATCACGGTCACACCACCCGAGAACGCCAGCTCCTGCTTGTCCGCCAGGGCCTTGACCAGCAGCCGCTGAATCACTGGAAGCGCCTGGTGACGCGGCTTGTCGAGCAAGTCGCCGATAAAGTGACGATTCCCCGAGGACAGGCAGCCATGCAGCCAGCCGGTAGACGACAAGCGCAAACGCGAGCAGGTCCGGCAAAACGGCACGCTCTCGTTGGCAATCACACCAAAGTGACCTTGGCCGGGAATCTGGTAGCGCAGGGCCGTCGCATCCAAGGCCGCTGGCGCCTGCTGGAAGTGATATTGATGGCCGATCAGTGCCAGCAATTGCTCGAGACTGACGAACTGACGCAGGAATGCATTCGAATCAAGCGCCAGATGGCCCATGCGCATCAACTCGATAAACCGCAGTTCGTAGCCTCTTGCCAGGCAGTAGTCGAGCAGCGGCACCACCTGATCGAGGTTGTGTCCGCGCATCGGCACCATGTTGACCTTGATACGCATACCCGCTGCACTCGCCTCCTCCATGCCCCTCAGCACGCTGGCCAGGTCGCCGCCCCGGGCAATGCTGCGAAACGCGGTCGGGTCAAGGGTGTCGAGGGAGACATTGAGCCGGTCGATACCTGCCGCGCGCAACACGGCAAGCTTGCGACTCAACAACTGGCCGTTGGTGGTCAAGGCGATATCCTTGAGCCCCAAGCCACCGACAATTTTCAGGAACGGCTCCAGGCGAGGGCTGATCAACGGTTCGCCACCGGTAATGCGCAGGCGCTCGATACCTGCGGCATCGACCAGATAAGCCACCCCGCGCGCCAGCGCATCGGCGCAGAGCTCATCCTGTGCAGCCACCAGGCGCTTGCCATCGGGCACGCAGTAGCTGCAAGCATAGTTGCAGGCAGCCGTCAGGCTGACGCGCAGGTTGCGAAAACGCCTGCCTTGACGATCGACGATCATGGATGACTCCGGCATGAGAAAAAGCGAGCCGGCAAAACTTGACTCAAAGATCAAGTTTTTGCAAGCCCTGTCGCCGAAGCGCGCGTGGCTGGCGGAGCCTGCCCATCATGGACAGTACCCCGCAGGGGTTTCAGGCTGCCGGTTCCGGATCGCGCTTGCGCTTGTTGCCCATGCGCACGCCGATGTCCATCAGGAACTGGAAGAAACCTTCCTGATCCTCGAGAACGTTGCTCCAGAACGGCGAGTGATACAGCGCTACAGCGCCATGCACCAGCGCCCAGGCAGCACAGTAGTGGAAGTACGGCGGCACATCCTCGAGCTTGCCTTCGCTGATACGGCCCTTGATCAACTGGGTCAGGCGCTCGAAATTGGAGGCGCGGATACGGTGCAGTTCCTCGACCATCTCCGGCACTTGGTTACCCTTGACCACCTTCTCTTCAAGACGGTCGAACAAGCGGTAGCGCTGAGGATCACGCATCCGGAACTCGAAGTAGGCACGCGACAGGGCTTCCTTGTCGCGGTCGACGTCGTCCGAATGCAACAGCGCATTCAAGTCACGCTCGTAGTCGAGCATCAGGCGCAGGTAGATCTCCGCCTTGGACTTGAAGTGCTTGTAGATCGTGCCTTTGCCGATACCGACAGCGTCGGCGATCATCTCGACGGTGACACTGTCTTCACCCTGTTCGAGAAACAGCTTGAGCGCCGTGTCGAGGATTTCTTGCTCGCGGCGGCGAAACTCACGGACCTTACGAGGTTCTTTCTGCATAGGAAGGACTGGATGACAATCGAAGCAGATTATTATGCCTAACTTGCGGCAAATTGCACGGATCATCCAACCATATCTATGTTTCATGATGAGTTTGCATGCAAACCGTGCCTGTCCGGCTTGAATCGCATGAGTGCGTGCGACGCCCCGCGCCCGGCCGACTCTCGCCTGCAACCGACGCAGCACGGCTCGCCAAGGCCACCACGCTCATCGAATTGCGCACGTCGGCACGAAGAAAGCGTATGAGTCGCGCACTCTTCAACCTTTTCACCGCACCTCTATACACATCGGCACCTGTTAGGCACAAATTCACCCAGAGTCCGCCCAATGCCATGCCCTGATGGCCCATTGGCTGTCAGGTGTATTCCAAATCTGTTTAAAAAACGACCAACTGGCGCTGGCAGTGCGAGGATACTCGCCAATACTTGAAGTGTTGGCGCGGCGCATCCCCCCAAGTGGCGCGCCGATAAAGGTGCCCAGGGACCGCGTACCTTTGTTTTACTCCTAATGGTCTTAACCCGGATTCCTCCCCCAGAACCCGGGTTTTTTTTGCCCGCCCCGCCTTATCATCAGGCGACGCGCGCCAACGGGAACAGGCGCTTGAAGTTGGCGGTCGTCTGCTCGGCCAACTGCGCATAGCTCACCCCCCGCAACGATGCGACGTACTCGGCGACCTCACGCACGTACTGCGGCAGATTGGGCTTGCCGCGATACGGGATGGGCGCCAGGTACGGCGAGTCGGTCTCCACCAGCAGGCGCTCGACAGGCACCTGGCGTGCAACCTCGCGCAGCGCATCGGCGTTGCGGAAGGTGACGATTCCGGAGAGCGAGATGTAGTACCCCAGATCGAGTGCGGCCTTGGCCATGTCCCAGTCTTCCGTGAAGCAGTGCAGCACACCCGCCTGCGGCAGGCTGGCCTCGCGCAGCAGCGCCAGGGTGTCCGCCCGCGCCGCGCGAGTGTGAACGATCACCGGCTTGCCGGTCTGCCGGGATGCCTCCAGGTGCAGGCGGAAAGATGCCTGCTGCAGCTCGGCGGCCTCCGGCTCGTAGTGATAGTCCAATCCGGTTTCGCCGATAGCCACCACGTGCGGGTGGGCCAGCTCACGCAGCAGCCACTCCAGCGCAGGCGTCTCCCCCGGAGCCAGGTCGAGGGGGTGCACGCCTACCGAACAGTCGACGTCGGCGTACTGCTCGCTCAGGGCCTTGACCGCCCCGGCGTTCTCGGCGCTTACGCCGATGCATAGAAAATGCCCGACTCCACGCTCGCGAGCCGCCTGCAGTGCGGCATCGAGCGAGCCGGCATGGGCGCTCAGGTCAAGTCGGTCGAGGTGGCAATGGGAATCTACGAGCATGGAATGAGAGCACACATGAAAATAAACGATGGGGGAATCAGCGCGCGGCCAGCATCTGCAGCCAATGGGCCAACAGGGCTTCGAGCAGCAACACGCGATTGAGGTTGGCCTTGCCCTGCACTTTCTGGCGCTGTTCGAGAATCCAGGCTTGGACCTCGAGCACCCTGCCCTGCCTGCTCTTCTGCGCAAGGTATTGTACGACCTTGCGCATGTCGGCCAAGCCTAGCCCGTCCTCGTCCTGGGTCAATTGATAGCGCAGGATCAGGTGCGACCAGTCGCAGAACCAGTCGAACAGCAACAGCAGCGGCACATTGCTCCAGGCTTCAGCCAACTGAGAGGGCGATTGCTGCTGCTTGATCAGCTTCTTCACCCCCTCGGTGACCAGCGCGCGCTGCTCGCGCACACCCTGGGACTGCAAGGTGACGGCCATCAGTGGCGATCCCGCCGCCAGGGTCAGCAGTTCGTCACGCTCGATCTGATCGAGCTCCGGCAGGGCCGTCGCCAACCAGGCGTGACTCTGCGCAAGCGTCGGCTGGGCACAGGCGACCTGCTGGCAACGGCTCTTGATGGTTGGCAACAAACGGCTGGGCTGATGGCTCACCAGCAGCAGCACGGTATCGCCCGAAGGCTCTTCGAGGCTCTTGAGCAAAGCGTTCGAAGCATTGACGTTCATCGCTTCGACCGGCTCGATCAGCACCACCTTGCGCCCGCCCAACTGCGCAGTCTGCACCACGAACGAAACCAGATCTCGCACCTGGTCGACCTTGATGGGCTTGTCGGCCTCTTCCGGCTCCAGCACGAAGTTATCGGGGTGGCTGCCAGCCTTGAGCAACAGGCACGACTTGCATTGCCCGCAGGCATCCACGCCATGCGGCTGCTGGCACAACAGGCGAGCCATCAGGCGTTCGGCCATGGCTCGCTTGCCGATGCCCTGCGGCCCGTGCAACAGGTAGGCATGGGCATGCTGGCTGCGCCCGGCCAACTGCTGCCAGAGCGCTTGCTGCCAGGGGTAGGCCTCAGCCACGGCAACGCTCCAGGATACCTGGCAGCAATGTGTCGATGGCGCGCTGTACCGCCTCGAGCGACTGCCCGGCGTCCAGCAGGCTGTAGCGCTGTGGTGCCTGGGCTGCGCGTTGCAGATAGGCCTGACGCACCGCCTCGAAGAATGCCTGGCCCTCCTGCTCGAAGCGATCCAGGCGTCCGCGAGCGGCAGCACGGGCAAGGCCGACTTCCACTGGCAGATCGAAGACCAGGGTCAGGTCCGGGCGCAGCGCACCCTGAACGAAGTCTTCCAGCACCGCGATGCGCTCCACCGGCAGGCCACGCCCACCGCCCTGATAGGCGTAGGTGGCATCGGTAAAGCGGTCGCACAGCACCACGGCGCCCCGCGCCAGCGCCGGGCGAATGACCTCGGCCAGATGCTGGGCGCGTGCAGCGAACATCAACAGAAGCTCGGTGTCGGCCGCCATGGCTTCGTCGCTGGGAGCGAGCAGCAACTCGCGGATACGCTCGGCCAACGGCGTACCGCCAGGCTCACGGGTCATGACCACATCCACGCCCTGCTCACGCAGGCGCGCGGCCAGGTACTCGCGGTTGGTGCTCTTGCCCGCGCCTTCGGGGCCTTCCAGAGTGATGAACAAACCGCTCACGGGCATTCCTTACTGTTTATCGGTGGGCGCCGGCGCTTGTGCGGGCGCGGGCTCTTCGGCGGACTGGGTTGGTGCGCCTTCAAGGGCTTCGCCGGACCGAGGCGCGGCTTCAGTTGGCGGCTCGGCGTCCGGTGCCTGATCGGCCGTGCCCTGCGGGACTTGTGGCGCCGGGCTGGAGCGGTAGTCGGCGCGGCGCTTGAGCTGATATTCGCGCACAGCCGTGTTGTGGTCGTCCAGGTCATCGGAGAATACGTGGCTGCCATCGCCACGCGCGACGAAATACAGGCTGGTACCGTCTGACGGATTCAGGGCAGCGTGAATCGCCTCGCGCCCGACCATGGCGATCGGTGTCGGCGGCAGGCCGGTCATGGTGTAGGTGTTGTAGGGTGTCGGTGCACGCAGGTCGGCACGCGTGATCTTGCCGTTATAGCGCTCACCCATGCCGTAGATCACTGTAGGGTCGGTCTGCAGCATCATGCCCAAGCGAAGGCGGCGCACAAATACACCTGCGATCTGCCCTCGCTCCTGGGGGATACCGGTTTCCTTCTCCACCAGCGAGGCCATGATCAGCGCCTGGTAGGGATCACGGTATGGCAAATCGGTTACCCGGTCTGCCCACTCCTTGGCCAGCACCTCCTCAAGGCGCATGTAGGCTTGCTGCAACAGCTCCACATCGCTCATGCCGCGCACGAAGCGGTAGGTGTCCGGGAAGAAACGCCCCTCAGGGAACACACCGGTATGCCCAAGCTTGTCCATCACTTCAGTATCGGACAGCCCGTCGAGGGTGTGCTTGATCTTTTCATGCCTGGCCACGGCCGAGCGCACCTGGCGGAAGGTCCAGCCCTCGACCAGGGTGAGGTTGTACTGCACCACATCACCACGGCGCCAGGCATCGAACAGCGCTTCGACGGTCATGCCGGGCGTCAGGCGGTATTCCCCCGTGTGCAGTGCAGTGCCAGCCATGTTGAAACGCCAGTAAAGTCGCAACCAGAAGGCGTCGTCGAGCAACCCTTCACTCTGCATGCGGTAGAACATGCGGTTGGGGTTGGTGCCATTGGGCACATCGAGCAGGCGCTCTTCGGTGACATGCAACGGCTGCTCCAGGACCGAGTTGACCTTCCAGGCCGACCAGCCTACGGCCAGGCCGGCAAGGATCAGGCCCATTTCCAGCAGCAGCAGGATTTTGCGTCTCACGAATCAGGTATCCAGTAACGTACGGGCAACGGCCTGCAGTTTACGGGTGAGCGGCCCGGCCGGCCAGTCGAGGTTGAGCGCAGCGAAGGTGCGCACAGGCCAAATTCCATACACGCTATTGCAGACGAACACTTCATCGGCCGTCTCCAGATCGGCTTGCACGAGGTCAGCTGTTCGGACCTCGATACCCAGCGCCGAGGCTTCGTCCAGCAGCGCAGCGCGCATGACGCCTGCCACGCCGCAGCGGCTCAGGTCGGCGGTCAGCAGCACGCCATCGCGGACCAGGAACAGATTACTGTAGACCCCTTCGATCAGGTGCCCCTGCACATCACGCATCAAACCCTCGGCGCAGGCAGGGTCCTGCCATTCGGCGCGAGCCATTACCTGCTCCAGACGATTGAGGTGCTTGAGCCCGGCCAGCAGCGGCTGCTGCGCAAGACGGGTCTGGCAGTCGAACAGCCCGATCCCCTGCTCCGCGTTGGCCACGGGATAAGCAGGCATTGGACTGCCCTGGAGAATGCGTCGGGCCACGGCTTCGGAGGCGGGCGCATAGCCGCGCTGGCTATCACCGCGAGTGACGATCAGTTTGGCTACGCCTTCACCGAGCTGGCTGGCGTAGCGCAGCAACTCATCGCGAACACACGCATGATCGATATCGATCGCAAGCCGCTGACAACCCTGCTTGAGTCGATCGAGATGTCGCGACAGCAGGCTGAGCCTGCCGCCGCGCACGGCGATAGTCTCGAACAGACCATCGCCGTAGGCCAGGCCGCGGTTCTGCAGGTTGACTGCAGTCGCCGGCTGGCCATCGATCCAGCTGTGCATCAATCGGCGAACCGGCGGAATACCAGCGAACCGTTGGTACCGCCAAAGCCGAAGGAATTGGACAGCACGACATCGATCGGCATGCTGCGCGCCTGGTGCGGCACGAAGTCCAGGTCGCAACCTTCGTCCGGCTCGTCCAGGTTGATGGTCGGCGGCGCCATCTGGCTGTTGATCGCCAACACGCTGAAGATCGCCTCTACCGCACCGGCAGCCCCAAGCAGGTGACCGGTCATCGATTTGGTCGAGCTGACGGCCAGCTTGTAGGCGTGCTCGCCGAACACACGCTTGATGGCCGCCACTTCGGCGATATCGCCAGCGGGGGTCGAGGTGCCGTGGGCGTTGATGTAGCTGACGTCTTCAGGCTTCACACCCGCATCGCGCAGGGCGTTGACCATGCAGCGTGCAGCGCCGTCGCCGGTATCCGGTGGCGACGTCATGTGGAACGCGTCCCCGCTCATGCCGAAACCGACCAGTTCGGCATAGATGGTCGCGCCACGTGCCTTGGCATGTTCAAGCTCTTCCAGTACCAGGGCGCCGGCACCATCGGACAATACGAAACCATCACGCCCTTTGTCCCACGGACGGCTGGCACGGGATGGCTCGTCATTACGGGTCGAAAGTGCCCGCGAGGCGCCGAAACCGCCCATGCCCAGGCCGCACGCGGCCATTTCCGCGCCACCGGCGATCATCACGTCAGCCTCGCCATAAGCGATATTGCGTGCGGCCATGCCGATACAGTGAGTACCGGTGGTGCACGCCGTGGAGATCGCATAGTTGGGGCCCTGCAGACCCAGATGGATCGACAGGAAGCCGGAGATCATGTTGATGATCGAGCCCGGCACGAAGAATGGCGAAATCCGGCGCGGCCCTTGCTCGTGCAGGGTACGGCTGGTGTCTTCGATATTGGTCAGGCCACCGATCCCCGAGCCCATGGCCACGCCGATGCGCTCGCGGTTGGCGTCGGTCACTTCCAGGCCAGCATTGCGCACCGCCTGGAAACCGGCCGCCAGGCCGTACTGGATGAACAGGTCAAGCTTGCGAGCTTCCTTGGCCGACAGGTACTGCTCGACCTCGAAGCCCTTCACCGAGCCGCCAAAACGGGTGGAGTAGGCACTCAGGTCCGTGTGTTCGATCGGACCGATGCCACTGCGGCCAGCCAGAATGCCCTGCCAGGTGCTTGGTACATCAGTACCCAGTGGCGACAGCATACCCATACCGGTGACCACGACGCGTCTACGCGACACAGCACTCTCCTTTTCTAATAACAGAGTCTCTTGCGATTGCACTCAGCACGGCCGAATGAAATGGCAACAGGCTCTCGATTGCCCGGTGAATGACGCCAATGGCTCGCAAAGAAAAAACCGCACGCCGGCAAAGGCAGTGCGGTTTTTCCCGACAAGAAGCGTCGACTGAAACGTCTTAGGCCTTGTGGCTGTTGACGTAGTCGATTGCAGCTTGAACGGTAGTGATCTTCTCGGCTTCTTCGTCAGGGATTTCGGTCTCGAATTCCTCTTCCAGAGCCATCACCAGCTCAACGGTGTCAAGCGAATCGGCACCCAGGTCTTCAACGAAGGAAGATTCGTTCTTGACTTCCTCTTCCTTGACGCCCAGTTGCTCGGCGACGATTTTCTTGACGCGTTCTTCGATGGTGCTCATACCTAGTTTTCACTCCTAATGGACATATGTCAGGCAGCTGGCCGGTGACCAAGTTTATAGGAAGACGCCTGCTTTTCAAGCGTAACGCGCCTTCACGAGAGACACCCGGCCTGCCACCTGGAATCTGGTTGCAGCTTTATAACGGAT
Source organism: Pseudomonas sp. RW10S2 (assembly GCF_014268985.1). Classification (NCBI taxonomy): domain Bacteria; kingdom Pseudomonadati; phylum Pseudomonadota; class Gammaproteobacteria; order Pseudomonadales; family Pseudomonadaceae; genus Pseudomonas; species Pseudomonas sp. RW10S2. The sequence goes on from NZ_JABWRO010000002.1 coordinate 89,446, forward strand.
TTTAGGCTCGCAGTATGACTGTTTTTTTAAGCAATCCGTCACATTGAGTTGCTGATGTTACATGTACATCCCGCCGTTCACTGGCACGGTAGCGCCAGTGACATAGGCTGCGCCGTCGGATGCCAGGAAGGAAACCACTTTCGCGATCTCCTCGGCCTGACCCAGGCGGCCCAGCGGAATCTGGGTCTGCAGCGCTTCACGCTGCGCCTCGGGCAGCTCGCGGGTCATGTCGGTATCGATGAAGCCCGGGGTGACCGAGTTTACAGTGATACCGCGCGAACCCACTTCACGCGCCAGGGCACGACTGAAGCCTTCGAGGCCCGCCTTGGCAGCAGCGTAGTTGGCCTGGCCGGCGTTGCCCATGGCCCCGACGACCGAACCGATGCTGATGATACGACCCCAGCGCGCCTTGGTCATGCCACGCAGCACGCCCTTGGACAGACGGTAAAGGCTGTTGAGGTTGGTGTCGATGACATCGAACCATTCTTCATCTTTCATGCGCAGCATCAGGTTGTCGCGGGTGATACCGGCATTGTTGACCAGGATCGCCGGCGCACCGAACTGCTCGGTGATCGCGGCCAGCACGGCACTCACGGACTCTTCGCTGGTGACATTCAGCTCAAGACCGGTACCGGTGATGCCATGCTCCTTGAGGGTCTCGGCGATGCGCTGGGCACCCGAAGCGGAAGTGGCGGTACCGATTACGGTCGCGCCCTGGCGGCCCAGCTCCAGGGCGATGGCCTGGCCAATACCACGGCTGGCGCCGGTGACCAGTGCAACTTTACCTTGCAGGCTCATGCAAGTTTCTCCAGATATCAGGCCAGCGCCGCACGGGTGGCGGCGACGGCGTCAGGGGTATTGAGGTTGTAGGTGGTGACGCCATCGGCGCAACGCTTGTTCAGGCCAGCCAGGACCTTGCCCGGGCCGCACTCGACCAGGTTGACCGCCCCGCAGGCCGCCAGGGTCTGCACACACTCCACCCAACGTACCGGCTGGTACAGTTGCGCCAACAGGTCGTGCTTGAGTGCGTCGAGATCGGCCGCAACGGCGGCGGTGACGTTCTGCACCACCGGAATCTGCGGGGCCTTCCACTCGATGGCGTTGACCGCTTCGGCAAAACGCTCGGCCGCCGGCTTCATCAGCGCGCAATGCGACGGCACGCTGACCGCCAATGGCAGCGCACGCTTGGCGCCCTTGGCCTTGCACAGCTCGATCGCACGATCGACCGCCGCCTTGTTACCGGCGATCACGACCTGGCCCGGGGAGTTGAAGTTGACCGCACTGACCACTTCATCCTCGGCCGCCTCGGCGCAGATGGCAACCACATCGGCATCATCCAGGCCGAGAATCGCAGCCATGGCACCGTGACCCGCAGGCACGGCCTCCTGCATCAGCTGACCACGGCGCTCGACCAGACGAACGGCGTCCTTGAGCGACAGGCTGCCAGCCGCGACCAGGGCACTGTACTCACCCAGGCTGTGACCAGAGACCAGAGCAGGTTGCGCGCCGCCCTCTTCCAGCCACAGACGCCAAAGGGCGATCGAGGCTGTCAGAATGGCGGGCTGGGTCTTGTCGGTTTGATTGAGTTGTTCTTCCGGACCTTCCTGGACCAGCTTCCACAGGTCGTAGCCCAGAGCCTCGGAAGCTTCCTTGAAGGTCTCGACGATCACCGGCTTTTCAGCGCCGAGCTCGGCGAGCATGCCCAGCGACTGGGAGCCTTGACCAGGAAAGACGAATGCGAGGGATGCAGACATTGAACAAGCCCTTATGATCTTGTCGTCGGATAGGGTGCGCCCCACCAATGGCGAGGCGCGGAATCTGAAAACTTGGATGGAAACGCAGACCAAGCGGTCACATTTAACCACTTCATCGCCAATATGCCTAAAGCAACAGGTCTTCGAGACGACCATGCAGCCGCTGCGGCAGATTTTCCTGGATCTCGATCAGCGCACGCTGAATCGCACTCTGCAAACCTTGCACGCCCGCCGAGCCATGGCTCTTGATGACGATACCCTGCAAACCGAGAAAGCTTGCGCCATTGTGTCGCGCCGGCGCCAGGTCGGCCTGCAGGCGCCTGAGCAACGGCATCGCCATCGCCCCGGCTGCACGGGAAAACAGCCCCCCCTTGAACAGCGCTTCTATACGCGCCCCGATCATGCTCGCCAGCCCTTCGCTGGACTTGAGCAGGATATTGCCGACGAAGCCGTCGCACACCACCACGTCGGCCTCACCGCGATACAGACCATCGCCTTCGACAAAACCGATGTAGTTCAACCCACGGGCATTGTGCAACAGACTGGCCGCCAGCTTGACCTGCTGGTTGCCCTTGATGTCTTCGGTACCGACATTGAGCAGCGCCACGCGCGGGCGCTGGATCCCCAGCGCCTGAGCCGCCACCGATCCCATCACGGCGAACTGGTAGAGGTTCTCGGCACTGCAATCGACATTGGCACCCAGATCGAGCAACTGACAATAGCCAGCCTGGGTTGGAATCGCCGCCACCATGGCGGGGCGATCGATGCCCGGCAGCGTCTTGAGGACAAAGCGCGACAGCGCCATCAGCGCCCCGGTATTCCCGGCGCTCACACAGGCCTGCGCCTTGCCGTCGCGCACCAGCTCGAGGGCGACGCGCATCGACGAATCAGGCTTGCCGCGCAACGCCTGCGAAGGCCGCTCGTCCATGCCCACCACCTCGCTCGCCGCGACGATTTGCAGGCGCGCACGATCGGCAGCTGCAAGGCCACTGACAAGTTCTTCAAGGAGAGAGGGTTGACCGACAAGGGTCAGGTGCAGCGAGGGAGTAGCCGAAAGGCAGGCAATGCTAGCCTGGACAATGCTGCGGGGACCGAAGTCCCCGCCCATTGCGTCGATCGCGATGATCTGAGCGGACAAGGATTACTCGTCAGCGCCCTTGTCGATCACTTTGCGACCACGGTATACGCCTTCTGGCGAAACGTGGTGGCGCAGGTGTACTTCACCGGTGCTCTTCTCTACGGACAGCGCGTTTTCCGACAGGGCGTCGTGCGAACGGCGCATGTCACGGGCAGAGCGGGATTTTTTGTTCTGCTGAACAGCCATAATTGATTAACTCCTAAACGTTTGGGTCACGCTTTAACTGCGCCAAGACACTGAACGGGTTGGACCGCGATACCTCGTCCTTGCTCGATTCGGGCTCGTCTGCGCCCGCCGGCTGCTGGCATTCTTCCGGATGATGAGCAGGCACGATAGGGAGGGCGAGCAACAGCTCCTCCTCGATCAGCGCCTGCAGATCCAAAGGATCTTCGCCCAGTTCCAGCACGTCATAGCCTTTCGGCAACGACTGGGTATTCGCACCCTCCTTCACCACGGCGTAAGTACATTCGCTGTGAATCGGCAGGGTGACCAGCTCAAGACAACGCTGGCAAACCATTTTGACTTCGACGTTCAGATCGCTGTGGATAACCACAACGTGCTGCTCGTCTCGCTCAAAATCGAACTTCGCCTGCACCGTACCGACATTATCGGAAAGCGGGTCGCAGAGTCTTTCCAAATCAGCGAGTTGCAGCGAACCTTGGAGGGTTACGCCACGATCGGCCAATTTGCGCGGGTCAACGTGAGGTGGAATCGGGTCATTCAACATAGGCGCAGCATTCTAGGGATGCCCCCCGCCCCTGTCAAAGGAAATTAGGCGGCATCACGCATGTTAGAATCGGTTCAATTGCGAAGGAGTCTACCATGCTTCCCCTGCTGCTTGCTTCAAGCTCCCCCTACCGGCGCGAACTGCTCCAGCGCCTGCGCCTGCCTTTCACCTGGGCAAGCCCCGATATAGACGAAAAGCGCAACGCCGAGGAGCCTGCCACCGAACTGGTCCGTCGCCTGGCCCGACAAAAAGCCGAAGCTCTGGCAAACAGCCATCCGCAACACCTGATCATCGGCTCGGACCAGGTCGCTGTACTGGGCGAGCAGATCCTTGGCAAGCCGCACACCTTCGAGCGCGCCTGCGAGCAATTGCTGGCCGCCAGCGGGCAGCAGGTCACCTTCCTGACCGGCCTCGCCCTGCTCAACAGCAGCACGGGAAAATGCCAGGTAGACTGCATACCGTTCACCGTAACCCTGCGCGAACTGGACCGCGAACGGGTCGAGCGCTACGTGCAGGCAGAACAGCCCCTGGACTGCGCAGGAAGCTTCAAGGCGGAGGGATTGGGGGTGACACTGTTCCAGAGCACCCACGGCTGCGACGCGACGAGCCTGATCGGGCTACCGCTGATTCGCCTGGTAGACATGCTGCACGCAGAAGGTGTGCAGCTACCCTGAAAGAGGGGGCTGCCCGGCAGCCCCGCTCATGACTCAACGCAGGGATGGACCCTGGAAGCCCATGTACATGGCCAGGCGCTCGGCGACGCTGGCCCCGATACGCTTGGAGAAGCGGTCGAACGGCGATTCCTGCACCGTGAAGTCCACCAACTCTTTCTCGCCGACGATGTCACGCGCCACGTAGCTGGCACTGCCCAGTCCATCGATCAAACCCAGCGCCTTGGCCTGCTCGCCCGACCAGATCAGACCACTGAACAGCTCTGGGTGCTCCTTGTCTTTCAGACGCTCCCCTCGGCCCTGCTTGACCATGGCGATGAACTGATTGTGCGTGGTATCCAGCACGCCCTGCCAGAACGCAGTCTCTTCAGGCTTTTGCGGCGAGAACGGGTCGAGGAAGGCCTTATGCTCGCCAGAAGTGTAGGCACGACGCTCCACACCGAGCTTTTCCATGGTTCCGACGAAGCCGTAGCCGGCCGCAGTCACGCCAATGGATCCGACCAGGCTGGCCTTGTCGGCGTAGATCTCATCCGCCGCACTGGCGATGTAGTAGGCACCCGAGGCACCAAGGTCGGTGATCACTGCATACAGCTTGATCGCCGGATATTCGGCGCGCAGGCGACGAATCTCGTCATATACATAACCCGCCTGCACCGGACTCCCGCCCGGACTATTGATACGCATCACCACAGCCTTGGTCTTGGCGTCCTTGAACGCGTCACGCAGGCTCTTGATGATATTGTCGGCGCTGGCAGCTTCCTGGTCGGCGATCACCCCGCGCACTTCCACCAAGGCGGTATGATTGGCACTGCGCGAGGCCGCACTCTCCATGTCCATCAGCGGCGAGAACAGGAACAGGAGACCGAACAGGTAGAGGAAGGTCAGCAACTTGAAGAAAATCCCCCAGCGCCGCGCACGACGCTGCTCCTGAACACCTGCCAGGAGGGTCTTCTCGAGCAGCTTCCAGCTCTTGCGCTCTTCCTTGTCCTGCGCTGCGCCCTCGGGCTCAGGGGCTTTCCACTCGTCAGCCATGCTCACCTACCTTGAAATTGAAGCCGCGCGGGACCAGCCAGCCACTCACGCAACTGTGAAAAATGCTCGACGCACACCTGCGGCCCAAACTCGCTCAGCGCCTGCAGCGACATCGCGCCATAACCCACGGCAACCGAGTGCATACCCGCATTGCTGGCCATCTGCAGATCGAATGCCGAATCTCCGACCATCAGCGCGCTGCCAGGTTCGACCTGGCAATGAGCGAGAATTTCCTCAAGCATCAACGGATGAGGCTTGCCGCGGGTTTCGTCAGCGGCACGAGTGATATCGAAATACCCCTCCCAGCCATTGGCCTTTAGCACCCGATCCAGCCCGCGACGCGCCTTGCCAGTGGCCACCGCCAGACGATACCCCTCACCGCGAAAGGCTTCCAGCGACTCCACCACCCCGTCGAACAGCGGTGACGGCTGCTGATCCAGCGCTGTGTAGATATCCGCGTAGTGCTGGCGGAAAACCTCGAGCTGCCGGGCGTCCAGATGCGGATAGAGCACCGAGATCGCCTCGCTCAGGGCCAGACCAATGATGCCCTTGACCGCGGCGTCGGCACTGGGCGCCTCGCCGGCACGCTCGGCAGCGGCGTTCATCGCCTCGACAATGCGCCCGATGGAGTCGGCCAAAGTGCCATCCCAATCGAAGATCAGCAGCTCGTAGGGTTTGCTCATGACAGGTCAGGTCGCACTCAGGCGCTCCACGGTCTTGGCCCACATCTCGTCCACCGGCGCCTCGAGCTTCAATTCGCCACCATCCGGCAGGGGCACGGTCAACGCATAAGCGTGGAGGAACAGGCGTTTACCCCCCAGATCACGAATTTCGCGACTGAAGTCTTCATCGCCGTACTTGCTGTCACCGGCGATCATGTGCCCGGCATGAAGCGTGTGCACACGGATCTGGTGGGTGCGACCGGTAATCGGTCGCGCCTCGACCATGGTGGCGAACTCACCGAAGCGGCGCAGCACACGGAAAAGCGTCAACGCCTCCTTGCCCTCTTCGTCTACCTCGACCATGCGCTCTCCCGAGCGCAGGTTGCTTTTCTGCAGGGGCGCATTGACCTGTTTCTTCGAGGTTGGCCAGTGCCCGCGCACCAAAGCCATGTAGCGCTTGTCGACGCCATCGCCGCGCAGGGCTGCGTGCAGGTGACGCAGCATGCTGCGCTTCTTGGCGATCATCAGCAGCCCCGAAGTGTCGCGGTCCAGTCGGTGCACCAGTTCGAGCTCCTTGGCATCCGGACGCAACTGACGCAGCGCCTCGATCACCCCGAAACTCAGGCCACTGCCGCCGTGCACGGCGATACCGGCAGGCTTGTTCATCACGATCAGCGCCTTGTCTTCGTAGACGATCGCCGCTTCCAGCCGCTGCAACAACCCCTGCGCCACGGGAGCAGGCTCGTCGCGCTCGGGCAATCGGACAGGCGGTACGCGCACGATGTCACCAGCCTGCAGCTTGTATTCGGGCTTGATGCGCCCCTTGTTCACCCGCACCTCTCCCTTGCGCAGGATGCGATAGACCAGGGTCTTGGGCACGCCCTTGAGGGCCGTGATGAGGAAGTTGTCGATGCGTTGGCCGGCAAGTTCCGGCGCGACTTCGATCAGCTGAACGCCGGAAGTCGGGGGATTATTGGTCGTCATTGCTGGATCATAACAATTTTTTATGGAATTGAAGCACTTAATGATTACTGCTATAGTCGCGAACGCCGCCAAAAGCGGTAGGTCAGTACCGCACGGTTTCGAACCGGCCCTGACCAACGCAATTCTCGAGGACGCGAGGCCGTCCGACGGGGTTTTCGCCAGTTTACCGAAATGCCTGGAATCGCCACCAGCGCCGAGCAGAGAAGAACGAAAAAAAACGACAAGTGCGGTGTTTCACCTCCCTCCTGTTCTTTTTCGCATGCCCCTGCCCCGCCTCGTCGCTTCCGTGCAGCGCCTGGCGAATGCTTCGGAAATACCTGCCTTGGACATGAATGGCGCCAGCCCAGAATCTGCGCTGGCGAAAAATGCAACCCGTTGCGGATTCAGCGCGCGGCAGCACCCGAATTATCAGGGATACGTGCAGGGTGGAGATGTACAGCCCGGACCGTACAGCACGGCCGGCCACCGGCCCACTGTAATGGCCCGGCGAGCGGAACCGGTGTTTGCAGATGCCCCAGAGGCGTCCACGGCCCTCGGCTGATTCCTCCTCCTGACTGAGTGCGATAGGCACCGCAGCAAACAGGACGCGTCGTCGCGACAACGGCAGGCTGGGCAACCGGCTGGTGCCGAACGTCGTTTGACACGGGGGTGGCACGCTACCCTTTGCGCACCTTGGCACCGACCATGAGAAGTCGTGTGTGCCGAACGCCGTTTCCGGCAGCCCGGAAACCGACGGTACAACATGAAAAGAATGCTGATTAACGCGACTCAACCCGAAGAGTTGCGTGTAGCCCTGGTGGATGGCCAACGCCTCTACGACCTGGATATCGAATCCGGCGCGCGTGAGCAGAAAAAGGCCAACATCTACAAAGGCAAGATCACCCGCATCGAACCCAGCCTCGAAGCCGCCTTCGTCGACTTCGGCTCCGAACGTCACGGCTTCCTGCCGCTGAAGGAAATCTCCCGCGAGTACTTCAAGAAGTCCCCTGAAGGTCGGGTGAACATCAAGGAAGTGCTGAGCGAAGGCCAGGAAGTCATCGTTCAGGTCGAAAAGGAAGAACGTGGCAACAAGGGCGCAGCCCTGACCACCTTCATCAGCCTCGCCGGCCGCTACCTGGTACTGATGCCCAACAACCCACGCGCTGGCGGCATTTCCCGTCGCATCGAAGGCGAAGAGCGTAACGAGCTGCGCGAAGCCCTCAACGGCCTGACCGTTCCCGGCGACATGGGCCTGATCGTGCGCACTGCAGGCCTGGGCCGCAGCAGCGAAGAGATGCAGTGGGACCTCGACTACCTGCTGCAGCTCTGGACCGCCATCAAGGAAGCCTCCCAGGACCGCGTCGCGCCTTTCCTGATCTACCAGGAAAGCAATGTCATCATCCGCGCCATTCGCGACTACCTGCGCCAGGACATCGGCGAAGTACTGATCGACAGCATCGACGCCCAGGAAGAAGCCCTGACCTTCATCCGCCAGGTGATGCCGCAGTACGCCAGCAAGGTCAAGCTGTACGAAGACAGCGTCCCGCTGTTCAACCGTTTCCAGATCGAAAGCCAGATCGAGACCGCGTTCCAGCGTGTGGTCGACCTGCCGTCCGGCGGTTCGATCGTCATCGACCCGACCGAAGCACTGGTCTCCATCGACATCAACTCGGCGCGCGCCACCAAAGGCAGCGACATCGAGGAAACCGCCCTGCAGACCAACCTGGAAGCGGCTGAGGAAATCGCCCGCCAGCTGCGCCTGCGTGACATCGGCGGCCTGATCGTCATCGACTTCATCGACATGACCCCGGCCAAGAACCAGCGCGCCGTCGAGGAACGCGTACGCGAATGCCTCGAAGCCGACCGCGCCCGCGTTCAGGTCGGTCGCATCTCGCGCTTCGGCCTGCTGGAGATGTCCCGCCAGCGCCTGCGTCCGTCGCTGGGCGAAAGCAGCGGCATCGTCTGCCCACGCTGCTCGGGCACCGGCATCATCCGTGACGTCGAATCCCTCTCGCTGGCGATCCTGCGCCTGATCGAGGAAGAAGCGCTGAAGGACCGTACCGCCGAGGTACGCGCACAAGTGCCGATCCCGGTAGCTGCCTTCCTGCTCAACGAGAAGCGCAACTCGATCACCAAGATCGAACTGCGCACCCGTGCGCGCATCATCATCCTGCCGAACGATCACCTGGAAACCCCGCACTTCGAAGTCCAGCGCCTGCGCGACGACAATCCGGACGTGCTGAACAACCAGTCGAGCTATGAGATCGCCACCAGCGAAGCCGAGGAAGCGCCGCAACCAACCGCTACCCGCACCCTGGTTCGCCAGGAAGCTGCAGTGAAGACCGCTCCGGCTCGTACCAACGCCCCTGAGCCGAGCGCGAGCGAAGCACAACCTGCTGCAACCGCTCCAGCGCCTGTCGCCGCGCCAGAGCCAAGCCTGTTCAAGGGCCTGGTCAAGTCGCTGGTCAGCCTGTTCGCCGGCAAGGAAGAACCTGTCGTCGCTCCGGCCGCTACTCCCGAGAAGCCAACCACCGAGCGCACCCAGCGCAACGAGGAGCGCCGCAACGGTCGTCAGCAGAGCCGCAACCGCAATGGCCGCCGCGATGAAGACCGCAAACCGCGTGAAGAGCGCAGTGAGCGCGCCCCACGCGAAGAGCGCCAGCCACGTGAAGAGCGTGCGCCACGCGAAGAGCGCGCACCTCGTGAAGAACGTGCTCCACGCGAAGAACGTGCTCCACGTCAACCGCGCGAAGACCGTCGCGGTAATCGTGAAGAACGCGTCCGCGAATTGCGCGAGCCACTGGATACCGCCCCGGCGGCCCGTGAGGAGCGTGCTCCACGCGAAGAGCGTGCACCTCGCGAGGAACGCGTAGCCCGCGAAGAGCGCACACCACGCGAAGAACGTGCCCCACGCGAAGATCGCGCACCTCGTGAAGAGCGTCCAGCCCGTGAGGAACGCGCACCACGCGAGGAGCGTGAAGAGCGCGCACCACGTGAAGAACGCCAACCACGCCAGCCGCGCGAAGAGCGCCAGCCACGCGCCGCCGAACAGGCTGCCGAGGCAAGCGAGGAGCAACTGCCGAACGAAGAACTGCTGCAGGACGAGCAGGAAGGTGCCGATGGCGAGCGCCCTCGTCGCCGCTCCCGTGGCCAGCGTCGTCGCAGCAACCGTCGTGAGCGCCAGCGCAATGCCAATGGCGAGCTGATCGACGGCGACGAAGAAGCCGGCGAAGAGCAACAGCCACAGCAGCACAAAGCCACTGAGCTGGGTGCCGAACTGGCCGCAGGCCTGGCGGTCACCGCCGCCGTTGCCAGCAGCAATATCAGTGCCGACGCCGAGGCCCAGGCCAACCAGCAGGCCGAGCGCGCTACCGCTACCGTCGTCGAGACCGACGACCGTGAAGTAGTTCAGAGCACCGAGCCGGCAGAGGTTGTCGCCAAGGCCGACGAAGTCGCGATCGCGCCTGTTGTCGAGCAGCCGGTCAATGAGCCTGTGGCCGTGGTCGAACCCGGTATCGAGCCTGTCGTCGAAGCACCTGCACAACCACAGGCCGAAGTGGCCACAAGCGAGCCTGCGCCTGCAGTCGAAGCACCAGCCATCGAAGCACCGGCCGTGGAAGCGGGCGAAGCAGAGAAAGCACCGGTTGCTGAAACTGTCGTAGAGCAAGCACCTGCTGCCGAAGCCGAAGTGATCGAGCCTGTCGTGGTCGAGCCAGTGGCTGTCGAGGCAGCACCGGTCGTCGCCGAAGCAGCCCCTGCCGAGGCGCCTGCGCCTGCTGCAGCCGAAGCGGCTCCTGTCGAAGAGCCGGCTGTCGCCGAAGCGACCACCATCATGCTGCCGAACGGCCGTGCGCCGAACGACCCGCGTGAAGTGCGTCGCCGCAAGCGTGAGGCTGAAGCCGCCGCTGCTGCCGCAGCCCAGGCTGCCGCCGAAGCAGCCCCGGCGCTGGAAACCACCGAGGATGAGCACAAACCTCACCACGGCTGATTCCGACAGCTGAATGAAAAACCCAGGGAAGCAGGGCCAGCCTGACAGGTGGCAATCAGTACAGATTCGGCTCCATCTCCAACTCGACGCCGAACCGCTCCAGAATATCTGCCTGGATTCGCTGCGCCAGGGCATGCAACTGTGCGCCACTCGCCTGGCCGTAGTTGACCAGCACCAGCGACTGCAAACGATGCACGCCAGCATCACCCTCACGGTAGCCCTTCCAGCCCGCCTGCTCGATCAGCCAGCCTGCCGCCAGCTTGACCTGCCCCTCAGCCTGGGGATAAGCCACCAGGTTCGGATAACGCGCGCGAATACCCTCGGCCAACTGCGCCGAGACCACCGGGTTCTTGAAGAAGCTGCCAGCATTGCCCAGCTCCGCCGGATCCGGAAGCTTTTCGCGACGAATACTGCAGATGGCATCGCTGATGGCCTGTGCAGTCACCTCCTGCACACCCTGCTCTTGCAGGCGCTGTCGAACCGGCCCGTAGTCCAGGTGCGCACGCAATGTACGACTCAGCACGAAACGCACCCGCAGGATCAACCAACGACCTGGGTTGCGCTTGAACACGCTGTCGCGATAGGCGAACGCACATTCATCCAGCGTGAAGTCACGCAACTCGCCAATCTCACGATCCAGAGCGGTCAAGCCTGCGAACACATCCTTGATCTCGACCCCGTACGCGCCGACGTTCTGCATCGGTGCCGCGCCGACCGTACCGGGAATCAGGCTTAGGTTCTCCAGCCCGCACAGGCCCTGCGCCAGGCTCCATTGCACGAAAGGATGCCAGGGTTCGCCTGACTCGGCCTCGATCACGACACGCTCGCCATCATCACTGAGGATGCGTCGGCCACAACTGGCCATGTGCAGCACCAAGGCATCGACGTCGCGGGTCAGCAACAGGTTGCTGCCGCCACCGACAATCAGCACCGGCAGCTGCCGTTGCTCGGCCAGCTTCAGGGCCTGGCGAACTTCTTCGTCGTCATGGGCCTGGGTGAGGTAGCGCGCTGCGACGTCGATACCGAAGGTGTTGAACGGCTTGAGCGATACACGCTCCTGCCACTGCGCTGTCATAACCGCCCCTTGATTTCCACGACCAGCTCATGGCAGGCCGCTTCAATCAGGTCCAGAACCTGCTCGAATCCCTCGGCACCGCCATAGTAAGGGTCCGGCACCTCGTCCAGCGCCGCGCCATACCTGCGCAGAAACAGGTCGAGTTCGCCGCGAGCATCGTGTGGGCGCAGCGCCTGCAGATTGCCCAGATTGCTCTTGTCCATGGCCAGGATCAGATCGTACTCACCGAAGTGAGCGGCCTTGACCTGCTGCGCGCGCTGGCGCGACAAGTCATACCCCCGCGCCAGGGCAGCCTTGCAGGTGCGACTATCGGGCGCCTTGCCCACGTGCCAGCCTCCGGTCCCTGCAGACGCCACCTGTACGCGCTCAGCGAGTCCGGCAACCTGTAACTGGTGGCGCAGCACACCCTCGGCGGTGGGTGAACGGCAGATATTGCCCAGGCAAACGAACAGTACGCGCATCAGGCCTCCAGCAAGCGCCGGACGCGCTCCAGGTCTTCAGGGGTGTCGACACCCACCGCGGGCGCTTCGATGGCGTCCTCGACGTGGATCCGCACGCCATGCCAAAGCGCCCGCAACTGCTCCAGGGCCTCGGTCTGCTCGAGCCAGCACGGGCCCCAGCCGACGAAATCCTGCAGGAAGCCGACACGGTAGGCATACATGCCGATATGACGGCGATACGGCACACCCTCCGGCAGCACGTCGCGCTGTTTGGCGAAGGCATCGCGCGCCCAGGGCAGCGGCGCACGGCTGAAGGTCAGGGCAAGGCCGTTCTTGTCGCTGACCACCTTGACCGCGTTGGGGTTGAACACGCTTTGCGGCTCGTGGATCGGCTCGGCCAGGGTTGCGATACCGGCCTCGGGGTGAGCAGCCAGGTTGGCGGCCACCTGATCGATGATCACCGGCGGGATCAACGGTTCGTCACCCTGCACGTTGACCACGATGGCGTCTGGCGGCAAGCCCAGGTGCGCGACGACCTCGGCCAGGCGATCGGTGCCCGACTCATGGTCGGCACGGGTCATCAGCGCTTCGGCGCCAAAGGCCTGGCATGCCTCGAGGATGCTGGCATCGTCGGTAGCAATGACTACCCGTGCAGCACCGCTCTTGCGCGCCTGCTCCCAGACATGCTGGATCATCGGCTTGCCAGCGATCGGCAGCAACGGCTTGCCCGGCAGGCGCGTCGAGCGCAGCCGGGCAGGAATTACCACAGTGAAGTCCAGGCTCATTTGTCCAGACGCTCGTCGTCGCTCAGGGTGCGCGCCTCGCTCTCCAGCATGACCGGGATGCCGTCGCGGATCGGATAGGCCAGGCCGGCGCCCTTGCTGATCAGCTCAGTCTTGTCGGCGCTGAGCTTGAGCGGGCTTTTGGTGATCGGGCAGGCCAGGATATCGAGCAGTTTGGTGTCCATGGAGGTGTCCTTGAGGCCGAAGGCCGGAAAGTGGAAGTGATTCAAGGCAGCAGACGAGCGAGCTGCGCATCGAACCAGGCGACGAAGGATGGAGACGGTTCGGCATCTACGGCCAGGTACCACCAGTCGTCACCTGCAAAGTCACGGCATTTCACCGCGTCCTTTTCGGTCATGACCAATGGCAGTGGTGGTTCGAATGCCAGGCTCTGGGCATTGAACTGCGCATGGTCGGCGAAAGGATGCGGCACAGGCTGCCAGTCTAGCCCTTGCAAGGTGTTGAAGAAACGTTGCGGGTTGCCAATGCCAGCTACGGCATGAAGGGCCTGACCCGCAGGAAAATGTGCGAGTGGACGGCGCTCGTCGGTGCGGAGATTGACCAATGCACTCGGGCGCAGACCGAACGCGAATCCACCCGACGGATCGACGGTCGCACCGTTGTGCAGCACCGCACCGACGTCCTCCAGGCGCTCGACCGGCTCACGCAAAGGGCCGGCAGGCAGGCATCGGCCGTTGCCAAGGCCGCGGGCCGCGTCGATCAGCACCAGCTCCAGGTCGCGCGCCAGCCGGTAATGCTGCATGCCGTCATCACAGAGAATCAGGTCCAAGGACTCGCTGGCCAACAGCGCTTGCACGGCACGGGATCGGTCAGGGTCGATCATCAGCGGCACGTCGGTACGCTGCACAATCAGCAACGGTTCATCTCCAGCCTGCACAGCGCTCTGGCTGGCCTGGACCCGCCAAGGGAAATGCGGCGGCTTGGCACCATATCCACGGCTGACCACACCAACCTTCAGCCCCTGGCTTCGACAATGTTCAATCAGCCAGAGGATCATCGGCGTCTTGCCGGTTCCTCCGACAGTGATATTACCCACCACGACGACCGGCACCGGAGCCCGATAGCTGGGGCTTTCGCCACTGAGGAAACGCGCACGCTTACGCGTCACCACACGCCGGTAAAGGGCTTCGAGCGGACGCAACAGCCCCAGGGCGGGATGGCCTTGGTACCAAGCGGCGAGCAGACGATCGGCGAAAGCCATCAGGGCGTCCCCGGGGCCGCCTCGACGGTGGTCATGCGCAGGTGGCTGAAGCCGAGCTTGCCAGCAGCATCCATCGCAGTGATCACCGCCTGGTGCGGGGTCTTGCCATCGGCACTGATCGCCAGGGGCAAGGTGTTGTCTCCCCCGGATTCGCGCTCAAGTGCCTCGGTCAGGGTGGCCAGGTCACTCTTGGGTAGCAGGTGGTTGTTCACCGAATACACGCCATCGGCGCTGATCGTCACCTCCACCAGCTTGCCATCCAGCGGCGCCGCCGGTGCGCCGCTGGCAGCCTCGGGCAACTCGACGCGCAGCTGGGTCTCACGGGTGAAGGTGGTCGTGACCACGAAAAACAGCAAGAGCACGAACACCACGTCGATCAGCGATGCCAGGTTGATGTCGACGTTCTCGCGCTGTCGATTGCGCCGGAACTTCACGCCTTGCCTCCGGCCACCTCGACCTCGCGGTCGCCCTGCAGCACCTCGACCAGCTTGATCGCCTCCTGCTCCATGCCGACCACCAGCTCATCGATGCGGCGCAGCAGGAAACGGTGGAAGAATACCGCGGGGATACCCACCATCAGGCCCGCTGCGGTGGTGACCAGCGCCTTGGAGATACCACCAGCGAGCACCGCGGCGTTGGCCGTCATCTGCGAGCCCATGAACGCACTGAAAATGTCGATCATGCCGAGCACGGTGCCAAGCAGGCCGAGCAGCGGCGCCATTGCAGCGATGGTGCCCAGGGTGCTGATGTAGCGCTCGAGCTCGTGGATGACCCGGGAGGCGGCCTCCTCGATGCATTCTTTCATGATCTCGCGGCCATGGCGGGAGTTTGCCAGGCCCGCGGCGAGAATCTCGCCCAGGGGGGAGTCGGCACGCAGGGCCTTGAGCTTGTCACTGGTCAGTTGCTTGTCCTTGATCCACATCCATACCTGGCCCAACAGGTGCGGTGGCGTGACGCGACTGGCACGCAGGGTCCACAGGCGTTCGACGACAATCGCCATGGCTGCGACGGAGCTCAGAATGATCGGCAGCATCATCCAGCCGCCGGACTTGACCAATTCCCACACAGTAAGCATCCCCCTGAAAAAGGCCGCCACTCTACCATAGGCAGGCATGGGGCTCATCTGCCGAAGGTCAGCGGGCTGTCGGGTGATTCGCATATTTCAGGCCTGCACAACCTACGAAGGCGGCTCACGCCAAAAGCGCCGCTGCGCACGCAATCCCTCGACCTCTCCCCGACTGCCCAGTTGCAGGCGCAGCGCCCCGTGCAATGCCGTGTCATGCACCGCCAACCCATGCCGCCGATAGCGCTCGATTACCTGCGGGTGCGGGTGACCAAAGCCATTGTATCGCCCACGGGAAATCATCACGCCACGCGGCGCGATAGCGCGGATGAAGGGCTCGGTGGAGGAACTGCGGCTGCCGTGATGCGGTGACTGCAGCCAGTCGACACGCGCCGCATCGGCGGATGCCAGCCAGGCGCGCTCGGCGGCTGCCTCCATGTCACCAGCCAGCAGCAAGCGCTCGCCCTGAGCCTCGACCAGCAGCACGCAGGAGCGGTCGTTACTGCTCTTGCCACCCGGCCAGTGCCAAAGCGAGAAAGTCACGCCATCCCACTCCCAGCGCTCACCACTGCTGCATACCTGCGCGCCCAAGGCTACGGGCAACTCCCGTGCCTCGCCAGCCAGCACCCGCGCCACCGGCAGGCCGCGCTGCACGGCCAGAGCGCCACCAGCGTGGTCGGCATGTGCATGGCTGATCAGCATCAGATCGAGCCGGTTGACGCCCAACCCGCGCAAGGTCGGCAATACCACGCTCTGCCCAAGGTCATTGATGCCCATCGCCGACCCGGCATCGTAGAGCAGGCTGTGATGCTGCGTGCGCAGCAACACCGCCAGGCCCTGACCGACATCCAGTTGCCACACCTCCACCTCTGCGTGCGGCACCTGCTCGCGAGGCGTCCACAGCGCCAGCAGCATCACCGCACCCAGCCCTCGCAGCGGCACGCCACGTGGCAGCAGGAGCAGCACCGCACCCGCACAGACCAGCCCCCACGCCCACAGCGAAAGCGACGGGGGCGTCCAGGCTGGCCGCCATTCGGCCAGCAGGCCGAGCCCGCGAAACATCAGGTCGATCAATCCACCTGCCAGCCACAGCAATGACTCGCCCACCCCCGTCAACGGCAATGCTACCGTTCCAAGCAGGGCCAACGGCAACACCGCCAGGCTAATCCAAGGTACTGCCAGGAGATTGACCAAGGGCGCGGTCAGACTGACCGGTAGCCCCAACGCCAGCAGCGCGGGCAACAAACCGACAGCGATCGCCCATTGAGCGCGACTCCAGGCCTGCCAAGGCCGCCAGCCACCCAGGCGCGCGCTGAAGCAGTAGATCAATACCGCCACCGCAGCAAAAGACAGCCAGAAGCCCGGCATCAGGCTGGCCAAGGGCTCGAACAGCAATACGCCGACCAATGCCAGCAACAGGGGGAAAAACGCTCCTAAATGACGAAAGCGCAGACGCCAGGCCAAGACAGTGGCCAGCATCAGGCAGGCACGCTGCACCGGCACCTGAAAGCCAGCGAGCGCGCCATAAGCCAGGGCTGCCGCCATCGCCAGGCCACACGCCCAAGGCAACCAGGGTAGCCTCCCAGGCCAGGCGCCCAGCCGCGCCAACCCAGCAACCAGCCCATAGACCAACCCCGCCAGCAAGCCTATGTGCTGCCCCGAGATCACCATCAGGTGCACGGTGCCGGTCGCCTGCAGTGCCTGCCAGTCCTCCCGCGCCAGTCCAGAACCGTCACCGAGCACCAGCGCAGCCAGCACCGCCTCCCGCCCCTGGGCGTCCACCGCCAGCACGCGCTGGCGCAGCCTGTCGCGCCAGCCCCCGGTTGCCGGAGCCAGCATCTCCCCGGCCTTGACCGATCCGGTGGCACCTATTCGACGCGCCAGCAGCATCGCTTCGCGGTCGGGACCATGAGGATTGAGCAGCCCCTGAGGGCGTCTGAGGTTGACCGCGAGTCGCCAGCGCTCGCCAGCCCTGACCATGGGACCCTCGAACCAGCTCAGTTGCATCCGGCGGGGCAACTGCGCACGTCGGGACTGCGCTTCGTCCAGTTCGAAACGCACGCTGCGACCAGACTGGGTCGCCAGCCCTATCACCCTGCCCTCCAGCCACAGCGTGCGCCCATCGAGCTCGGCGACCAGACGATCATCAAGGGCCTGCTGCGCCGACCAGCAGGCCCAGCTCATCCCCAACAGGAACCACCCTATCGGCCACGCACGAGTGAACAGGCACATCAGTGCCGACAAGAACAGAAGGCACAGCCACCCGACCGACGGCAAGGCAGGCAAGAGACCCAGGCTCAACAACCCGAGCGCCAGCGCAGACATCCCTGTGCGCATGAAGTAAAGCTCCGCAGCGTAATCGCCCCGTCAGGCTAGGCCTGTTTGGCCGCCGAGCTCACTCAACAATTGTCACAAACTCTGAACGAGGCTGACGTGGAATCAAGGCATACTCGCCCTATTCGAGCCCCGGGAGCCTACATGCCGCGCCGTCTCTTCAAACGCTACATGCCGGATCCGACCAGCATTCGGGAACACAAGTCCTTACGCTTTTTCGGCCGATTGCTGCACGACCCCAACCTCTGGCACCTGAATCGCCATTCGGTGGCGCGCGCCATGGGCGTCGGGCTGTTCGCGGCGCTCATCCCCATCCCCATGCAGATGCTGCTGGCTGCCGCCCTGGCGATACCGGTACGCGGCAACCTGCCCATCGCGGTCAGCCTGGTCTGGCTGACCAACCCGCTGACCATGCCACCGGTGTTCTTCGTCACCTACATGACCGGCGCCTGGCTGATGCAGATTCCCCCGCGAACGCTACCGGAGGAACTGACCTTCGAATGGATCACTGACCAGTTGTCCACCGTCTGGCAGCCGTTCCTGCTCGGCTCGGTGGTGTGCGGCGTGATACTGGGCCTGGCCGCCTACTTCACCACCTTGCTCTACTGGCGCTGGTGGGTCGGCCGGCAGTGGCGCCGGCGCAAATGCAGGATGTCATGCACGCATGCCGCGACCACTGACCAGCAGGCGGACGCACAGGGCATAGAGCACCACGGTAGCCACCAGCATGAAGGTGATCGCCGTACCAATGCTGATATCCGACACCCCTAGAATGCCGTAGCGGAAAGAGTTGACCATGTGCAGCACCGGGTTCGCCAGCGACACGGTCTGCCAGAAAGGTGGCAGCAGGTTGATGGAGTAGAACACGCCACCCAGGTAGGTCAGCGGTGTCAGAACAAAGGTCGGGATGATCGAGATATCGTCGAAGTTGCGCGCAAACACGGCATTGACGAACCCCAGTAGCGAGAAGATCGTCGCCGTCAGCAGCACCACGACGATGGTCACACCCAGGTGATGCACCTGCAGATGGGTGAAGAACATCGACAGGAGAGTCACGATCACGCCCACCGCCAGGCCACGCAACACACCACCAAGGGTGTAGCCGACAAGAATGGTGTGCGGCGAGACCGGCGAGACCATCAACTCCTCGATCGAACGCTGGAACTTGCTGCCGAAGAAGCTCGATACCACGTTACCGTAGGAGTTGGTGATCACCGACATCATGATCAGCCCCGGCACGATGTACTCCATGTAGGTGAAGCCACCCATGTCGCCGATCTGACGGCCGATCAGGTTACCAAAGATGACAAAGTACAGAACCATGGTGATCGCCGGCGGCAGCAGGGTCTGCGGCCAGATACGCAGGAAGCGTCGAACCTCGCGATAGACAATCGTATTCAGGGCGACCCAGTTGGTGCGCAGTTCCACACTCATACCGCCACCTTCGACAGGTTCTTTTCCACCAGTGCCACGAACAACTCCTCGAGTCGGTTGGTCTTGTTGCGCAGGCTCTGCACCTCGATGTTCTGCAGCGCCAATTGGCCGAACAACGCAGTGATGCCGATATCCTTTTCTACCTGCACTTCCAGCGTATGCGGCGTGATCAGCCGGCACGGGTAGCCTTGCAGCGTCGGCGCCACGGGCAGGTCCTGCTTGAGATCGAGGACAAAGGTCTCGACATGCAGCTTGCCCAGCAACTGGCGCATGCTGGTGTTCTCGACGATGGTGCCGTGGTCGATGATGCCGATGTTGCGGCACAGCTGTTCGGCTTCCTCGAGATAGTGCGTGGTGAGGATGATGGTGATGCCTTTCTGGTTCAGCTCGGTGAGGAAACTCCACATCGAGCGACGCAGTTCGATGTCCACGCCAGCCGTCGGCTCGTCGAGGATCAACAGGCGCGGCTCATGGATCAGCGCACGGGCGATCATCAGGCGCCGCTTCATGCCGCCGGACAGCGACCGCGACTGCACGTCACGCTTGTCCCACAGCCCCAGTTGGGTGAGGTACTGCTCGGCACGCTCCTTGGCCAGCTTCGGCGGGATGCCATAGTAGCCAGCCTGGGTGACGACGATGTCGAAGGTCTTCTCGAACTGGTTGAAGTTGAACTCCTGGGGCACCACGCCGATGCTGCGCTTGAGCGCGGCAGGCTGGCGGTCCAGGTCGTGACCGAAGACATTCACCGTGCCGCTGGTCTTGTTCACCAGGGTCGAAAGAATGCCGATGGTGGTGGATTTGCCGGCGCCATTGGGGCCGAGCAAGGCGAAGAAATCACCTTCGGCGACCTCCAGGTCGATGCCCTTCAGGGCCTGAAAGCCGTTGCCGTAGGTCTTGGTCAGCTGTCTTATGGACAGGGCAGAACTCATAGCGGGTCACGTACCGAAGAAAAAGGTTCAGGACACGCCAGGTCAAGTCACTGGCGCAGTGAGTAGTGCGGCCATGGTGCAAGGCCTGACCGCACAAGTACAGTCATGTGTATCGATAGTGACTATCGAAACGGGCGGGGTATCCGCTCAAGTCAGTGCCGTCATAACCGCTTTCTGATAGGCCGGACGCGCCTTCAGGCGCTCGTACCAGGCCTGCAGGTGAGGGAGCTCGGGGCGTTCGATGGGCATCTCGAACCAGCCGTAGGCAAAGCAGCCCAGCGGAATGTCGCCCATGCCGATCTGCTCACCGGAGAGGTAGGGCTGGGTGGCCAGCGCCTTGTCGACGATCGCCAGCAACTCGCCGCACTTTTCCCGCGCAGCGTTGATCGCCGTCCAGTCACGCTCGTTCTCTGGCGTACGCAGCATGCCCCAGAACAGCGGGCGGAACGGCGCGGCGAAGGACGAGGTGGTCCAGTCCATCCATTTGTCCGCTAGGGCGCGCTGACGCGGATCGTCCAGATACCAGCCCTGCTCGGCACCATATTCGGCGCTCAGGTAGCGCACAATGGTGTTGGACTCCCAAAGGACGAAGTCGCCATCTTCGAGCAACGGCACCAGGCCATTGGGGTTGCGGTCACGGTACTCAGGCTCGTCGACCAAGCCGAACGCCCCACCGGCGTCGATCGATTCGAACTCTAGCCCCAACTCGTGGGCAATCCACAGCGCCTTGCGCACATTGCTCGAATTCTTGCGACCCCAGATCTTCAGCATGACGACGTCCTTAGTGAGTGCAGAGGGCGAACAGTCTACTCCACAGTGACGGCACCTGTACCAGCAGACAATGCGCTGAAACTCCTGTCGCCACACCCTGTCACTGTTCATAGCGAGCCATCCGGCGCATCGCGTCTAAGCTATCCGGGATGGCGCGAGCCCAAGCTTCCAAGGAGGAAGAACTATGCTGCTGTTGTGGTTGGTGGTGCTGGTGATCGGCGCCGCATATCTCACCCATCGACGTCTGGCACCGCTGCAGATCCTCGGGGTGATCGCTGCCTATGTGTTGCTGATGGGTATCTTCGCCGACGCACCCGGTTGGCTGCTGACCGTGATCTGGCTGGTGCTGGCCGCCAAGGCCGCCCTGCTGGTGCTGCCGCAGTGGCGGCGCCAGGTGTTCACCGGCCCCGTATTCAAATGGTTCCAGCGCACCCTGCCACCCATGTCGCAGACCGAGCGCGAGGCGATCGACGCGGGTACCGTGTGGTGGGACGGCCAACTGTTCAGCGGCCAGCCTGACTGGAACACCCTGCTCGACTACCCTGCCCCCACGCTCACCGCAGAAGAACAGGCATTCATCGATGGCCCCACCGAGGAACTCTGCGCCCTGGTCAGCGACTGGCAGATCGGCCAGGACCTCGACCTGCCGCCCGCAGCCTGGGAACACATCAAGCAGCACGGCTTCTTCGCCCTGATCATTCCCAAGGAATTCGGTGGCAAGGGCTTCTCCGCCTATGCCCACTCGCAAGTGGCGATGAAACTTGCCACCCGCAGCGGCGACCTGGCCTCGACCGTGATGGTGCCCAATTCGCTCGGCCCCGCCGAACTGCTGCTGCACTACGGCACCGATGAACAGCGTAACCACTACCTGCCGCGTCTGGCCCGTGGCGACGAAATCCCCTGCTTCGCCCTCACCGGCCCACTGGCCGGCTCCGACGCAGGCGCCATGCCTGACACCGGCATCGTCTGCAAAGGAGAATGGAACGGCGAGGAAGTCATCGGCCTTCGCCTGAACTGGGAGAAGCGCTACATCACCCTCGGCCCGGTGGCCACCCTGCTGGGCCTGGCCTTCAAGGCCTACGACCCCGATCACTTGCTGGGCGAACAGGAGTCCCTGGGTATCAGCCTGGCACTCATCCCCACCGACACCCCGGGCGTGCAGATCGGCAAGCGCCATCTGCCGCTGGGTGCCGCCTTCATGAACGGCCCGAACAGCGGCAAGGACGTGTTCGTGCCCCTGGACTTCCTCATCGGCGGCAAGGACATGCTCGGCAAGGGCTGGATGATGCTGATGAACTGCCTGTCGGTCGGTCGCTCCATCTCGCTGCCCGC
Organism: Pseudomonas sp. RW10S2; assembly: GCF_014268985.1. Taxonomy (NCBI): domain Bacteria; kingdom Pseudomonadati; phylum Pseudomonadota; class Gammaproteobacteria; order Pseudomonadales; family Pseudomonadaceae; genus Pseudomonas; species Pseudomonas sp. RW10S2. The sequence continues at coordinate 111,763 of NZ_JABWRO010000002.1, forward strand.
GGTCGGCACTGGCGCTGCCAAGTACACCAGCCTGGTCACCGGCCAGTACGCCCGCATCCGCGAGCAGTTCAACGTGCCGCTGTCCGCCTTCGAGGGCATCCAGGAATCGCTGGCACGGATAGGTGGCAACGCCTGGCTGATGGACAGCGCCCGCCTGCTCACCGCAAAGGCAGTGGACCTGGGCGAAAAACCCTCGGTGCTTTCGGCAATCCTCAAGTACCACCTGACCGAACGCGGCCGTGAATGCATCCAGCACGCCATGGACGTACACGGTGGCAAGGGCATCATCATGGGCCCGAACAACTACCTGGGTCGCAACTGGCAGGGCGCGCCGATCTTCATCACCGTCGAGGGCGCCAACATCCTGTCGCGCAACCTGATGATCTTCGGACAGGGCGCGATCCGCTGCCACCCCTTCGTCCTCAAGGAAATGGCCCTCGCCGGGCGCGAGGATCGCGAGCAGGCGCTCAACGAGTTCGACGATCTGCTGATGAAGCACATCATGTTCGCCGCCAGCAATGCTGCCAGCACCTTCGTGCTCGGGATCGGGCTGGGACGCTTCGAGAAGGCGCCGGGCGACGCCCTCAGCCAGGGCTACTTCCGTGCACTGAACCGTCAGGCGGCCGCATTCGCCTTGCTTGCCGACCTGTCGATGATGCTGCTCGGTGGCGCACTGAAGCGGCGCGAACGCCTGAGCGCGCGCCTGGGGGATGTCCTCAGCTACCTGTACCTGTCATCTGCAGCGCTCAAGCGCTATCACGACCTCGGCTCACCCGAGCACATGCAACCCCTGCTGCGCTGGGCGCTGGAAGAAAGCCTGGGGCAGGCCGAAAAGGCCCTCGATCGGCTGCTCGACAACTTCCCCAATCGCTTCATCGGCTGTGCGTTGCGGGTTCTGGTATTCCCGTTCGGTCGCCGCCATACCGGGCCAAGCGATGAACTGGATAAAGAGGTGGCTGAACTGATCGGCCGACGCAAGGGTGATCCGGCTCTGGAGGAGCTGCTGGCGGGCTGCTTCCGCCCTGACGGCGAAGGTGATCCGGTAGCCGCCCTGCAGACAGCTTGCGACCTGCTGGACGAGGTGGCGCCACTGCACAAGGCGCTGCACCAGGGGCTCAAGGAGGGCAAGGTGCATCCGGCACCGGGCCAGTCGGACATCGAAGCCGCCGTGCAGGCTGGCGTGCTGCAGGCTGATGAAGGCGAGAGACTCCATGCAGCCGAAGCTGCACGTCGGACAGTGATCGATGTGGATGCTTTCGACAAGGCACAACTGCTGCCCGTGGAGGGCAAGGTGCGCTAAGTACCGTCAGTCGCACGGATCGCCGGCACCTGACGGTCCGGTGGTCAGGGCAGAGCGAGGCTGCGCCTGCCCCGGCGGGGCAAAACCTGCGTATACTCCGGCCCCCGTTTCAATACCAGAGGATCGCCCCCATGGCCAACCCCCACCTGGAGTACCACCTGCAACTGCTCCAACACCTGCGCACCATCCTGGTGGCCCTGGGCGACGCCGAGCAAGTGCCGGAAGAAAGCCACGCCCTGTTCCTCGAACGCTTCGACGAACTGCTGACCCTGCTGCCGCAGAATCCACTGGAAAGCCAGTACCTGGGCCAGGACCTGATCTGCCAGGTGATCACCCGCTACCCGCAGATCGCTCACCTGGTCCCACGCGACCTGCTGTGGTTCTTCGGCGGCGACTGCCTGCACTACATGCCCGATGAGGAACTCGAGCTGTACCAGACCCTTGAAGAGCGTCGCTACGAAGCCGAGCAGAATGACGAGCCCTTCGATTGGAACCTGGAGAAGCAGTTGCTGAGCGCGCCTGACCAGGGCGAGCGCCACTGAGCAAAAA